>SLLW01000033.1 GCA_007133875.1 Balneolales bacterium
ATCCGATGAGCAACAAGCATCTGAAGAAACTATTGAAAAACCTGCTGTAGCAGAAGAAACTGCCGGCGATGATAGCAGAGCTTCGGAAGAGGGCGATACGGTGGAGGATGAACCAGCGGTAGATGAGTCTGCCATTCCGACGTACAGCGGACAGCTCGGCGAAAAAGTTTATAAAATGGAAGAGCTGGAAGAGGCCTCCGAAGAGTATGATGACGACCAGTTTAACAAAATGGTCCAAATGTACGAGGGAACTCTTACCGCATTTACCGAAAAAGAGATTGTTACGGGACGGATCCTCTCTATTGACGAAAAATATGTTATCGTCGACATCGGTTTTAAATCCGAGGGCATTGTTCCTCATAACGAATTTAAAGATCCGGATAACCTCAATGTAGGTGATGAGGTTGAGGTATTTCTTGATAAAGTGGAGGATCGCGACGGTCAGCTGGTACTCTCCCGCCGCAAAGCCGATTCTCTTCGTACATGGCAGGATATTGAAAATGCCCACAATACCGAGAAGATTATTGAAGGGTACATCAAACGCCGTATCAAAGGTGGTATGGTGGTCGATATCCACGGTATCGATGCATTCCTTCCCGGTTCACAGATCGATGTACGGCCGGTACGTGACTTTGATGCCTATGTCGGCAAGACCATGGAATTCATGGTGGTCAAACTGAATATGTCCAGTGAAAATGTTGTTGTTTCCCACCGGGCACTTGTCGAATCTGATCTTGAAGAACAGCGCGAGCAGATTCTCGCCAGCATGGAGCCGGGACAGATTCTCGAAGGTGTGGTCAAAAACATCACCGATTTCGGTGTCTTTATCGATCTTGGCGGTGTCGACGGACTGCTTCACATTACCGACCTCTCCTGGGGCCGCGTAGAGCATCCTTCCGAAATTGTACGACTTGACCAGCGTCTCAATGTGGTCGTTCTGGAATTTGATGAGGAACGCAAGCGGATTTCCCTCGGTCTCAAGCAGCTTCAGCCGCATCCGTGGGATGAAATCGATGACAAGTACCCGGAAAATATTCAGGTTCAGGGTAAAGTGGTTTCCATCGCCGATTACGGTGCCTTTATCGAACTTGAAAAAGGGGTTGAGGGACTGGTTCACATCAGTGAAATGTCCTGGACACAGCATATCAAGCATCCGTCGCAGCTTGTCGAGAAAAACCAGGTTATCGAATGTGTGGTATTGAACATCAACAAGGACGAACGGAAAGTCTCTCTTGGTGTCAAGCAGCTGCAATCTGATCCCTGGGAAGATCTCCTGGAACGCTACCCGGTCGGGTCGAACCACAAAGGCGTTGTCCGCAACCTGACCAACTTCGGTGTGTTTGTTGAACTCGAGCCGGGGATTGACGGGCTCGTTCACATCTCGGATATGAGCTGGACAGACAAGGTGAACCATCCGAGCGAAATCGTCAGCAAAGGCGAAGAGTTGGATGTGGTAATCCTTTCGGTTGATTTCGATAACCGCCGTATTTCTCTTGGACATAAGCAGACCCAGGAAAACCCCTGGGAGAAACTTGCGACCGAGTATGCTGTCGGAAATGAAACCGAGGCAAAAGTTACCAAAGTCACCGACAAAGGTGTCTTCGGGAAACTGCCGCTTGGTGTAGAGGCCTTTATGCCTGCCCGGGAAGCGGAAAATGGCGAAACATTGACGGAATCCTATAAAGAAGGTGATACGATTAATGTCGTAGTCATAGATTTTGACGAGAATAACAAGAGCATCGTTATCAGTCAGAATAAAGTGGGTAAAACCGTTGAACCTGAAAAGAAAGCTCCTGCTTCCAAGGGTAAAAAGAAAGAACCACAGGTTGCAGCAACTTCAACATCGGGTGCTTTGACACTCGGCGAAATGTCCGGTCTTCAGGATCTGAAGGCTAAGCTTCAGAAAAAGGAAGAAGACGAGGCCTCCGATAAAAAGGATGAGGACGAAGCTGCCGGCAAAAAGGTTTCTGATGAGAAAAAAGCGGCTGCCGACAAAAAAGCGGCCACCAGTAAAAAGGAGGCTGACGAAAAGGAGGAAGCTGCGGATAAAGATGCCGACGCCGAAAAAGAGGCGGACTCCGGAAGCAAGGACGACTCCGATGACGACGATACGAAAAGTTGATCGGAATTCGTTAGCTTTTCGATGAAATAGAACTAAAGGAGGTATGCATATGTTATCATACCTCCTTTTCTTTTTTTGGAATATTATCCCAAAAAATATGACCCATATTTCCGAAGCCGTTACAGCAAGCGATACATTTGAACAGTTAAAAAAACTGTTGCGTGGTATTGTGCCCGAAACAGAGTTGATCGTCAAGGCGGAAATTGCATATGAAATCAACCGGCTGAAAAAAGAGAAAAATGCAATCATTCTGGGGCACAACTACATGGAGCCGGCACTTTTTTACAGTATCCCCGATCATGTAGGTGACTCACTTGGTCTTGCCCGGATTGCCGCGGAAACCGATGCGGAAAGAATTGTCTTTTGCGGGGTCCGTTTTATGGCAGAAACAGCCAAGATCCTGAATCCGAACCGTATGGTTCTGCTACCGGCTGAAGTGGCCGGATGTTCTCTGGCGGCCAGTATCACAGCCAGCGATGTGCGCGAGTTGAAAGCGAAGTACCCGGGAATCCCGGTGGTGACCTATATCAATACCTATGCAGATGTTAAGGCCGAAACCGACGTCTGCTGTACTTCAAGTAATGCATCCGACATTGTCCGCAAGCTGGACAGCGACTCGGTAATTTGCCTTCCGGATGAATTTCTGGCTAAAAACATAGCCCGGGAAACTGGTAAGCATGTGATAACTCCCGGCAGTGAACGTACGGGGAAAAATGATATGGTTATTTGGGATGGCCGCTGTGAAGTTCACGACAAATTTACGGTTGAAGATATTGAAAATGCCCGCAGACAGTTCCCCGACACGGTTGTTGTAGCCCATCCCGAATGCTCTCCGGAAGTGGTACAGGCTTCCGATTACAGCGGTTCTACAACAGCCATGACCCGGTTTGTCAAAGAGTCTGATGCCGGGCGGTTTCTCATATTGACCGAATGTGCTATGGGGGATAACATTGCGGCAGAGAACCCGGAGAAAGAGATGTTGCGTATGTGCAGCATCCGTTGTCCGCACATGAATGAAATTACTCTGGAAGATACCCTGAAATCATTGCGCGAGGATATCTATCAGATAGAAATTGATGAAGATATCCGGATTCGTGCAAAAGGTTCGCTTGATCGTATGCTTGAGTTGAGCTGAATTGAGCTGAGCTCAGCTCAGTTGCTTGCCAATCGGGATTATGGACTTACCCACCGGTTAGCTAGACAGCCATACTTGTGATTTAAAAAAGGAATACAGATATAAAAAAAGCCTTCTGTCATATAATAGAAGGCTTTTTTTATAAACCGAATCTGGCAATGTTCAATTATTTTTCCTTATAAAAGAACACTTTTCCATTTAGGGTGTCTTTACCACTTTTGATTTTGGCGCCGGATTCCCTGTTAAAGGTATAGACTACATTTCTCATTGAATTAAGCTCTTTGTCATTACTAAATGTAACTTCCAAAGCATCACCACCGGGCTCAAGCTTGTTCAATGCATCAATAAGCGGACGAAATTTCGAAGAACTTTTTTTAGTTATGCGAACATCATTTCGCGGAACAAATTTTAATTTCATAATAAAGTGATTTAACGTTGGTAACAATTGCGTCTGAAAGTAACTACTAAATTATAACATTGTCAACGCTAATATCGTTTTTTTATTATGGAACCTGGATATGTTTCAATATTATTTCTATAATATCTTCTGTTTGTATTTCTTCAGCTTCTGCCTCATATGTTAAAACTATTCTATGTCGAAGAATGTCATAAGCAATTGCGCGAATATCTTCCGGGGTAACATAAGCTCTGTGCTGACAAAATGCCTGAGCGCGTGATGCCAGGTTTAAATTAATTGTTCCTCTGGGAGAGGCACCATAATCAATCCAGCCATCGATTTTTGTTAAGTTATACATTTCGGGTTTACGAGTTGCCATAATAATATCAATGATATATTGTTCAACCCGTTCATCCATGTAAATATCATTAATTACTTTACGTGCATCCAATATTCTTTTTGGCTGGACAACAGGTTTGAGCGCAACCGGTTTGCCGGTACGCGCCATGCGACGCATAATCTCAAGCTCTTCTTTATCTGTCGGATAATCGATTGTAATCTTCATCATAAACCGGTCTACCTGGGCTTCCGGCAGAGGATACGTACCCTCCTGCTCCACCGGGTTTTGAGTGGCAAGCACCAAAAACGGATCCTCAAGGCGGAACGTCTCCTCCCCGATGGTAACCTGCCGCTCCTGCATCGCTTCCAATAGCGCACTCTGAACTTTGGCCGGTGATCGGTTGACCTCGTCGGCCAGTATGATGTTCGAAAAAACGGGACCCTTCCGAACAGTGAACTCACCTGTTTTCTGGTTAAAAATCTGTGTCCCTATAAGATCGGCCGGCAGGAGGTCCGGGGTGAACTGGATTCGCTGAAATCCGGTATTTATAACACTTGCCAGACTGGAGATGGTAAGTGTCTTGGCCAGGCCGGGAACTCCTTCCAGCAGAACATGTCCATCAGCCAACAGGCCGATTAAAATCCGGTCTACCATCGCTCGCTGCCCGATTATTACCTTGTTAAGCTCCTGATAAATATCCGTGATAAAGGCACTCGATTGCTCGATTTTTTCGGTGAGTGCCTGCATGTCGTTGCTATTGCTAATCATTAATTCAACTGATTTTTGGGTGTAAAACAAAGTGCACATTCAGAGAAAAAAAGCTGAAGTAAAAGCAAACTTTTCTTAATTTCCTGCCCGAATTTACTAAAAAATTGCCAGATACCGTATTCTGAACTGTCTTTCCGGCATACGACATATCAACCGGAGGCTGTATTACTCTCATGCACTTACTTTTCGAAACATTTTCCGGTACTAATAGTTGAAGACACAGAGAATTTTAGGTACCTTGATGCTCATTTTAAAATGCGGTAACTCATGGAGATTTACTTCTTTATCCTGTTCGCGACATTGGCTGTTACATCGGCCATTGCAATGATTACCACTAAGGATACGGTTAATAGTGCACTTTTTCTGGTGCTGAATCTTATCTCTGTCGCAGGTATTTTCCTGTTACTCAAAGCGCAGTTCCTTGCGGTAGTCCAGGTTCTTGTGTATGGCGGTGCCATTATGGTACTGTTCCTGTTTGTAATTATGTTACTGAATCTTGGCAGCGAAGAGCATTTGCTGAGTCGATTCAGTGTCAAATATGTCCTCGCATTCTTTCTTGGTGTCATCGTTCTCTCTCAGCTATTGTACGCCATTGCCAGTGTTACAGGCACGCTGCCCGATTTATCACCGCAGATGGAACAGGTCGGAACAGTAGAAGCGTTAGGGGATGAACTTTTCACCACCTACATGTTGCCGGTTCTGGTAACCGCGATTCTGCTTACCGCAGCGGTGGTAGGGGGAATTTTGCTTGCACAACGAAAATTTAGTGGAAAATAAATGATAGAACTTGATTGGTACCTGGGATTGTCGGCGATCTTGTTTACCATTGGGGTGATCGGTGTCCTGACACGCAAAAACGCCATTGTCATCTTTATGTGTGCCGAACTGATGCTCAACTCGGTGAATCTTACCCTGGTCTCCTTCAGTGCACAACTTGGTGATGTGCACGGGCAGATCCTGGTTTTTTTCTCTCTCTGCGTTGCTGCAGCCGAAGCTGCCGTTGGACTGGCCATCATTATCGCAATTTACCGAAACCACCTCTCGGTCGATGTTTCCCGGATTCACCTGCTTAGATGGTAACCTGATCGTAATCACCCTGATTTTTTGATATCCTGACATACCGGTACTGTGTGTTTACCGGATGGTAATTATTAATAACTGGTAACAGCTTAACTTCATGGACGCATTCGTTCATCTTGTACCCTGGATTGTTCTCATACCACTGATCGGTTTCCTGTTCAATGGTATAGCCGGTATGGTTTCTGAATCGTTTCGCAAAAAGAAACCCCTGATCGGTACCATCGCAACCCTGGCAGTTTTTATACCGTTTTTGATGGCGGTGTACCTCTTTTTTATGATGCAGGGTGACGGCGAGAGTGCCAGTATCAGCCTCTTTACCTGGATTGAAGCAGGTAACTTCACCACCGATATCGGTTACCGGCTCGATCAGTTGTCGCTGACCATGACCCTGGTGGTTACCGGAGTTGGCGCACTCATCCATTTTTACTCCATCGGATATATGGCCGATGATGAAGGGTACTGGAAGTTTTTCGCTTTCATGAACCTCTTTATTTTCGCCATGCTGAACCTCGTTCTGGCCGATAACATGCTTCTGCTGTTCCTCGGATGGGAAGGGGTCGGACTCTGTTCTTATCTGCTGATCGGTTTCTGGTACACCGACATGGCCAAATCCGATGCCGCAAAGAAAGCTTTTCTCTATAACCGCGTTGGGGATTTCGCATTCCTGATCGCCATGTTCATGATCTTCCGGACAATCGGTTCTCTCGGGTTTAGTGAAATCCTCGCAGGTCTCGAACTGTTTACCTCCCTGGATGTATTTATGATCGGACTGCTGATTCTGATCGGTGCCACCGGCAAAAGCGCTCAAATTCCACTCTTTGTCTGGCTGCCCGATGCCATGGCCGGACCTACTTCGGTATCTGCCCTTATCCATGCAGCAACCATGGTTACATCGGGTGTCTATGTCATCGCCCGCCTCTCACCACTCTACATGATGTCAGCGGAGCTGATGCTCATTGTGGCAATTATCGGTGCTTTTACAGCAATTGTTGCAGCGACCATCGCCCTGACCCGGTATGATATAAAAGCGGTACTCGCTTACTCCACGGTTTCCCAGCTTGGCTTTATGTTCCTGGCTCTCGGAACCGGGGCGTATGTAGCCGCCATCTTCCATGTCATCACCCACGCATTTTTCAAAGCCTGTCTCTTTCTCGGGTCCGGTTCGGTGATTCATGCCATGCATCATGTAGAACACAAACTGCACGAAGAAGGATCGAATGCCCATTTCGATCCACAGGATATCCGGTTCATGGGGGGACTGAAGAAATATCTGCCATCCACCTACATGACTTTTATGATCGCCACGATCGCCATCGCAGGTATCCCGCCGCTGGCCGGATTCTTTTCAAAAGATGAGATCCTGGTTATGACGTTTAACGCCGGAATGGGAGAGTACGGAGCCATCTACATCGGTTTGTGGGCAATTGCTCTCATCACCGCATTCATGACGGCATTTTACATGTTCCGCCTGACTCTCAGCACCTTCCACGGAAAATTCCGGCTCCCCGAAAAAGTAAAAGGAGCCGAAAACTCCGAAAAACATCTGCATGAGAGCCCCTTTACCATGACTTCGGTGCTCTGGGCACTGGCCGGACTCTCAGTGATAGGCGGATTCATCGGCATTCCGAATTTTGTCGTTGCAACTTTTACCGGAACGGCGGATGTCAATCTGCTTTCCAACTGGCTCGACCTGACCACGATGGATGCCGACCTGATCCTGAGCAAACAGGTTGAGTGGATGTTGCTGTTCGGATCTGTGGTAATTGCGCTGGGTGGTGTATTTGTCGCATTCATGCTTTATGGTGACAAGGAACCCGAAGCCCAGGACAGGCGTATCGCAGCACGGTTCGGTGCACTTTACCAGGTGTGGAATGATAAATATATGCTGGATGAGATTTATGAAGGCGGGATTGTCAGGCCGACCGTCCGGTTGTCCGACCGGGTGCTTGCGGTGTTTGATATGAAAATCATTGATGGTTTCGTGAACATGATTGCCTATATCGTGCGGTTCTTCGGCAGTGTCATCCGCTACTTTCAAACCGGCCTGGTACAGACCTACGCATTTGGCATGGTCATTGGAGTCATAATCATCGTTTCCATGTTGCTGTTCCGATAAAAATTTCAATTTTGATTCAATGGAATTACTGCTAAATATTGTTATTTATCTGCCGCTTTTCGGTGCCTTCCTGCTGCTTTTTATCAGGCGGGCAGAGTGGGTGAAATGGACCAGCCTTTTCATTACCACGGCAGCGTTCGTGCTATCACTACCGTTGCTGTTACAGTTTGATATATCGGCAACCGGAAGTGCCCAGTATTTGACGGTCAGTGAACCGCTGCTTGGCGACTGGGATGTGAAATATATGATGGGCCTTGACGGTCTCTCCATGCTGCTCTTTATGCTGACCACCTTTATGGCACCAATTGTGGTATTATCCGCCTGGCGCTCGATAGACAAGCATGTCGCCGGTTTCTACTCCATGCTGCTTATTCTCCAGACAGGATCGCTTGGTGTTTTTGCGGCACTGGACCTGTTCATGTTTTATATCTTTTTCGAACTCACCCAAATCCCGATGTTTTTCCTGATTGGCATCTGGGGCGGGGAGAACCGGATTTATGCTACGGTCAAGTTTTTTATCTATACCTTGGTTGGCTGGCTCCTGATGCTGGTGGCATTAATTTATGTCGGTTTTGCCGCCGGTAATATGGTCAATGATGGTGTCTTTACCACCGACTGGCGCCTGTTGACAGACCCCTCATTCCAGCTCGGCCTCGTCGAGCAGACCTGGCTCTTTCTGGCCTTTGGATTTGCATTCTGCATCAAGGTACCCATTTTCCCCTTCCACAGCTGGCTTCCGCTGGCACATACGGAAGCCCCGACGGCCGGCTCGGTAGTTCTTGCAGCTATTGCACTTAAAATGGGAACCTATGCCATTTTGCGGTTTCTTATTCCGCTGTTCCCCAATGCAGCCATCGCATTCGCCCCCATGTTCGCAGTGCTTGGTGTCATCGGGATTATTTACGGCGCCCTGGTGGCCATGGTTCAGAAAGATGTCAAAAAGCTGGTCGCCTATTCATCCATCAGTCACCTTGGATTTGTTGTACTTGGAATGTTTGCATTCAACACCGTTGGTGCCCAGGGGGCTATCATACAAATGGTCAACCACGGCCTCTCTACCGGCGCGCTGTTTATAATTATTGGAATGATTTATGAACGCCGGCATACCCGGATGATCGCCGATTTCGGAGGCATCGCCCAAAAAATGCCTGTTTTCACAGTGATGTTTATGATGGCGACACTGGCTTCCATCGGACTGCCGGGACTGAACGGTTTTGTAGGGGAGTTCCTGATTCTGGTCGGAACATTTAATTCCGAAGTGCTTGGCTCTTACTGGTATGCTGTAATCGGTGCCGTCGGAGTTATACTGGCTGCCGGCTACATGCTTTGGATGTTCCAGAGGGTAATGTTCGGTCCCATCACCCATAAGGAGAATAACGATTTGCAAGACATCAATGCGCGGGAGATCGCAGTATTGCTTCCGCTGATGCTGTTTATCGTGTGGATCGGCATACGGCCGACCGACTTCACGAAATATTCGGAAGCAGAAGTCACCCGAATGCTGGAGGATGTACAATTGAGAGCATCAGTAGTTGTGGATAATGCATCCGGAGAAGATTTGCCCGGATGGGCGCTTCATCTGTATGATGTGACACCACAGCTCGCTGCCAACCTGGACAATGAAACCGAGGAGGTAGAAGAATGAGCAAGGCACTGGATCCCGCACAACTTGAGAAAGAACTTTCCGGTCTGAATGGCTGGTCGGTCGAGGACGGAAAACTTACCAAAGATTTTTCTTTAGCCGATTTTCGCGAAGCTATGGCGTTCATCGTCAGGATATCCTACGAAGCGGAAGAGCAGGGGCATCACCCGGAATTGTTTAATGTCTACAAGGATGTACGCATTCAATTGGCAACGCATGATGCCGGAGGAGAAATCACAAAGAAAGATATTGATCTGGCTAAACGTATCGAAGCTATCTAAACGGAATACATGGAATCAGCTAACGAATTATTGACCATCATACCACTCATAATCATCGGCGGCGCTGGTTTGCTGGTTATGATGCTGGATGCATTTACAGAAAATGCCCGACTCTCCTACTGGACTACGGCCTTGCTGTCGGTTGCCGCTCTTGGAGCATCCGTCAGTGCACTTTTCGGTTCGGCGGGTACGTCATTTTATGATCTGATCACCTATGGCGGCACCGCGGCATTCGGCTCTGTACTGGTGATGATCGGCACCCTGTTTTCTGTGATCCTTACCCGGGATTATCTGGAACAAACCGGGCGGCATATCGCTGAAGTGTATTCGATGATTCTGTTTGCCGCATTTGGAATGCTGCTGCTGGTGCAATCCAATAATCTCGTCACACTGTTTCTTGGCATTGAGACCATGTCCATTTCGCTCTACGTACTTGCCGGTCTGGTCAAGGATGAGAAGAGAGGGACCGAAGCGGCACTTAAATATTTTCTGTTAGGTGCATTTTCTACCGGTTTTCTGCTCTATGGTATTGCGCTGCTATACGGTGCTTCGGGATCGACGTTTCTGGTTGAGATCGCGGCAGTAGAAGATAAGGGACTGATCTATTGGGCAGGCGTTGCGTTGCTGCTGGTAGGGTTCTTCTTCAAGATATCGATAGTGCCGTTTCATATGTGGACTCCTGATGTCTACCAGGGCGCTCCAACGACCATCACGGCATTTATGGCAACAGCCTCAAAAGCGGCTGCCATTGTGGCGTTTATCCTGGTTCTTAGCCGTGCACTTCCGGAAGCGCGTGCCGAATGGTCAGATGTCATCTGGCTTTTTGCAATTTTCACCATGGTGGTTGGCAATGTGCTTGCACTGGTACAGGACAATGTCAAGCGGATGCTGGCCTATTCCAGTATCGCTCACGCCGGATATATTATGATCGGACTTGCAGCCGGGACCGATGCGGCTTACAGTGCCGTGCTGTTTTATCTGTTTGCCTATACATTGATGAATATCGGGGCATTCGGAATCGTCGCTTATTACGAGTGGCACAAGGGTTACGATTTCACCGAGGTGAAGAACTATTCCGGGTTGGGCTTTCAGCAGCCACTTATGGGTGTTTTGATGTCCGTATTCCTCTTTTCCATGGTTGGGATTCCCCCGTTTGCCGGGTTCATTGGAAAGTACCGGGTTTTTGCAGCAGCTGTTGATGAGGGGCTGATCGGCCTGGTCATTGTCGGGGTGCTTGCAAGTGCTGCCAGTGTATACTATTATCTCCGCGTTTTGATCCATCTCTATATGAAAGAGGACATAACCGGTATTACACTGATCAGGCCCGGCGTGGTCTATTCAGCGGCATTGATTATACTTGCCGCTCTGACCATCTATTTCGGGGTCAACCCCGGTACCCTGACCGACCTGCTGGGGAACTTAAAAGGCGTATCATACTGAACGCAGATGACCATGATCCCGGCATTTAGTGATTGATCTGCTGTGAACGAACGATCACTGGCCGTTGTGTCCGTTGGAGCCGGATGGCCTGCATTATCCTGATCCTGCCGTTTTTCATTGGATTAAACCGGCATTCTCTTTATCTTTACGCCGCCTGCCGCTGGAAACGCCAGCGGCTGTTTCATTAAAACAACCGAAGGTGATATGAAAACCAATTTTTATGAAGTAACCTTTATCATCAATCCCGTTCTGGAAGAGGAACAGGTAAAAGAAGTCAAAGAGGGATTCGAGACTTTTGTTACCGGGAAAGGAGCGGAGATCGATGAGATAGATGAGTGGGGCATAAAACGTCTCGCCTATGAGATGGATGGAAAAAACAGCGGATATTATGTAAATGCTTATTTCCACGCACCGGGGACCATTGTAAGTGACCTGGAAAAATATTTCAAGCTGCAGGAAAACATCATGAGGAATATCGTCCTCAAGTATGATAATAAAATGCTGAAGTTCAGAGACCTGCAGAAAAAAGGCAAACTCCCGGTCGTATTTGTCGAGACCCCCGAAGAGGAAGTTTAAGACCCATCATCTATTAAAGGAAAAATCGTATGCTCAAGAATCCAGCACATCCCAAGAAAGGTAATCTCAAAGAGAAAGAGTGCAAATTCACAAAAGCCGGTATTGGTTACATCGATTACAAGGATGTCGATACCCTTGCACGCTTTGTAAATGATCAGGGAAAAATCCTTCCCCGCCGGGTTACCGGAACCAGTGCAAAATATCAACGGCAACTCGCACTTGCCATCAAACGGGCACGCCATCTTGGACTGCTTCCGTTTGTTGCCGAAAATCTCAGATAATCACATTTTCAGGAGTTAAACATGCAAGTTATTCTTAAACAGGATGTCGAAAAACTGGGACTCGCCGGTGAAGTCGTTGATGTCAAGGCCGGATATGGAAGAAACTTCCTGATTCCGCAAGGCAAAGCCGTCCTCGCTACATCAGGCGCACGAAAAGCCATTGAGAACCAGCTCAAGCAAGTATTTGAACAGCGTAAAGCGGAACTGGAGCAGGCAAAAGAGACCGCCGAGAAGCTTCAGGGAACAAATGTTACCATCGCTGCAAAAGCCGGCGAAACCGGAAAAATTTTCGGTACGGTTACCAATGTTCAAATCGCCGATGCACTCAAGGAAAAAGGGATCGAAGTCGATCGCCGGAAAGTTCAGATCGATGATTCCGTAAACCATCTTGGCGAATATACCGCCACCATCAACCTGCACGAAGAAGTCAAGGTAACCCTGACTTTCTGGGTGGTGAAAGCCGAGGCTTGATTATTGATTAAAGACTATCCGTCTTGAATCATCCGTTTCACAAAAGGAAATGCATTAACCTGTATTTCCTTTTTTTTTATCCGGGATAACCTCATTTGGCCTTTTTGAGAAAACTGATCTTCTTCTGGATCATTGTTACGGGCATTTTTGCTTCGTCAAATCTGCAGGCACAGGTTACGGTGCAAATACAGCAGAGTTTTGCCGTTCCCGATGCCGATTCCGTCTTTCAACTCGATTCCTGGATTCTTCCCGATACGTTTGAGGCTTACGCTGATACCACCGCGCTCCCACCCGGGGCCTGGACATTGGAGCCGATCTCCGGACGATGGAGCTGGGACGTCCCCCCTGAAACCAGGGCTCGTGCCGATTCGATTCACGTTACATATGAGTATTGGCCGCTTGACTTGCCGGTATCGATATACGAAAGGAGGCTGGTGGATGCCGACACCATTGACGAAGACGATCTTGAACCGGAGGAGTTCGATCAGATCACACGACGCCCGGCCCGTCAACAGGAGCTGTTCAGAGACACCGACCTGCAACGGAGCGGAAGTATCCGTCGCGGGGTGGTCGTAGGATCCGCTCAGGATTTTTCACTGGAAAGCGGACTCAATTTTGATGTATCCGGAAATATAACGGAGGATATCGAACTGGTGGCATCGTTGACCGATCGCAGCACTCCTATCCAACCCGATGGGACTACCCAGACCCTCCGCGAATTTGATCAGGTATACATCCGCCTGCAGCACGAAATGGGTATGCTCCAGATGGGGGATATCGATATGCGGCTGGATAGAAGCAACTTCGCGGTGATTGACCGCCGCCTTCAGGGGGTTGACATTCAGGCGGACCTGGATCGGTACGGGGAGTACCAGGGTTCTGCCGCCGTGGTGCGTGGGAAATACCACGAAATGGAGTTCCCGGGCGAGGATGGCATGCAAGGGCCCTATCGCCTGCGTGGTGCCGAAAACGAATCATTCATCATCGTTCTGGCGGGATCCGAACGGGTTTATATCAACGGACAGCGAATGGTCAGGGGAGAGGAAAATGATTATGTCATCGACTACGGACTTGGAGAAATCACCTTTACATCCAACCGGATCATCACCGATCACACCCGGATAACCGTCGACTTTCAATATATGACCGATGCCTATACACGAACAGTGGTGGCTGCAGAGGCGGAGACCGATCAGTTGATGAATGGACGTATCTCATTCGGGGCATCGGTGATTCGTGAATCGGATAATGTAAACCTGAGCACGCAGTTGTTATTGACGGATTCGGAACGCGAGGTGCTTCGCCAGGCCGGTGATGATCCCGACAGGGCTGTCATCACCGGAGCGGATTCCGTGGGATTCCGCAGAGATGCCGACTTTTTACTTTACAGCCGGATTGATACCCTGTATGACGGCGAACAGTATGAAATTTTTGAACACATCCCCGGCGACTCTTCGGGGGTATACCGTGTGGATTTCAGCCGGGTGGATGAAGGGGAAGGAGACTATCGCCGGGTCGGTCGTGCCGCCAACGGTATTTTATACGAATGGGTTGGGCCCGGCCAGGGTAACTATATACCGCAAAGACGGATTTCCCGGCCGATAGAGCAAAGTATGATAGCACTGCGAAGCACTATTCGTGCAACATCCCATCTGAACATTTACGGGGAGTGGGCAGGAAGCCATTTTGACCAGAACCGGTTGTCAGCAATTGATGATGATAACAACAACGATATGAGCTTTATGGCAGGTATCGGCATGACTCCTTATGAATCCCGTATCGGTACATTCACCTTTGATATCCGGGGTCGGTATGAAGGAGAACATTTCGCGTATTTCGATCGTGTGCGGGAGGTCGAATTTAACCGGCGTTGGAATCTGACAGATATGAGCAATGCTCGTGAGAAACGATTGGAAGGAACAGGAAGCTGGTCACCCCTGGAACAAACCCGGTTGGATATTGGCGGGGGGGTGATCGATCGCGGTGAATTCGGGGGAGCACGGGGTGATGTGCACCTGATTTCAGGTGAAGAGGGCCGGCCGGGGGTGGATTACTATCTCGAATACATAACCAGCGAAG
>SLLW01000023.1 GCA_007133875.1 Balneolales bacterium
AACGGCCCAGTGATCGCTTCGTTCTGAATGGCAAACATCATGGAACGGCACAGATCCGAGATGTGAATCCATGGAAAATACTGGGTTCCGGGTCCGATGGATCCCCCTAAAAAAGCCTTAAAAACCGGAAGCATGAATTTCATCGCCACGGCATCCGACCCCAAAGTAACTCCGGTCCTGGGATTCACCACCCGGATACCCAAATCAGAGGCTTTTTGTGCTTCCATTTCCCAGTCGCTGCAGGTTCTGGCCAAAAAGTCACGGCCGGGGCCCCGCTCTTCTGTGATGGACTCATTTCCGCAGTCGCCATAATACCCAACTGCGGAACCTGACAGAAAGAGCACCGGTCGCTTTTTAGACTGTTTCATGGCCGTCACCAGCGATCGGGTGGTCAGGATCCGGCTGTCATACAGCTTTTTTTTAACCTTGCGAGACCACCGCTTGCCAAACAGGGTTTCACCGGCAAGATTTATCACAATATCCGATCCGTCGACCTCTGCAGTCAGGTTTTCCCGAAGAGGTACAAACCGGAGCTCCGGGTCAGTGGTTGAGTGGCGATCCGGATTACGGGTTGCAACTGTTACCCGGTATCCGTTTTGAATGAGGATACGGGTTAGATTGCGGCCGATAAAACCGGTTCCGCCGGTCATGAATACCTTCATAAGTGAAGATTACAGGATGGAAAAGTAGATAAGCAACTGAAAGTAGATGGCCGTGGCAGGCGCGGCAAAAAGTACCGCATCAAAACGGTCATACAACCCGCCATGACCCGGCATGAGACCTGATGAGTCTTTGATGCCCGAAGCTCGTTTGAGCTTGCTTTCGGCAAGATCTCCGGCAGGTCCGAACAATCCGACAATAATGGCAAATGGTATCGCGGCAAGCCATGAAAGCGGAAAACCGGGTAAAAAAAGTATGCAGAGGATCAATGCAACAAAACATCCGGCAAAACCCCAGATGAACCCTTCAATAGTCTTCGAAGGACTGATTTTAGGAGCCAGCTGATGACGGCCCATTGTTTTTCCACCAAAATAGGCGAAAACATCATTCGCCCAAACCATCAGCAGAAGCGTCACCGTAAGGGCAAATCCAGTCATGTTATCACCAATGTCCCGAATCAGTATCAATCCCGAAAAAAGGGCCGGAACCAGGACCGCTACCATAATCGTGGCCATCAGGCGTTTCCAGGTATCAGCAGCCGAACCAAGTGTTTCGGCCACCATCAGCATCAACAGAAAGAACAGAAAGAAAAACCATGCAAATTCGGGTGCAATTCCGAAAAAAAGCACAGGAACCCCGAGAAGCAGCACAAATGGTATCGGTACATCCAGGCCCTGTTTATGGAGCATCCGGATTATTTCCATCTGAATGATAAAGGTTAAGATGAGCAGGGTGACAATAAAAAACCCGCCACCCAGCCAGATCAGATAGAGAAAGACCGGTGCTGCAACTAACGCAGAAAGAATTCGCTTGGCTAATTCAGGCACCTATTACTCCCTGTTTGTCAGGAGATGCATGATATACCGTGTTATTTATCATCGTTATCATCATCATTGTCCGGATCAGACACCTCCGAGTCATCCATATCATACTCTTCTATGGTTCCTTTTTTCCAATCATCCAGGGCTTTTTCAGCTTCACCGGCCTGGTCTGTTGGAACATAGACAAATATTGCGGAAAGATCACCGAAGTTTACGGTATAGGCGCTGTCTTTTTTGGACAGGATCTCGCATGTAATTCCCCGGTTTTGCAGGAAGCCGCTAACGAGACCGGCCTCACTTTCAATACTGGTTTCATAGACGCATTTCCAGTCATCAACATTATCCGGCTTGATTTTGTCACTAAACATAAGCTACTCCTGCCTGGTGGTTTGGTGAATGAATCGGAGTAAGATAACAGTACCTCCTATACTAGCCAACACCAACCAGACGGGCGGAAGTTCGGTAGTTGTCATATGATCCATCATCATATCGGAAAAAATCGCCGCTACAAGTACGTTGCCGCCATTGTTGACAAAATGTCCGACAATGCCGGGGTAGATACTGTTGGATCTCCATACCAGCCAGGAGAGCAGCATCCCGATGAGGGCCAGTGGAATGAACTGGGTCAGGCGGATATGGAACAGGCCGAAAAGCAATCCACCGACAATGATTGCCGCCCAGACGCCCCACGATTTCTCGAGCAGTCGCTGCACGTAACCGCGGAAAAGGATCTCTTCACATATGGATGGCACCAGGCCCACATGGATAAGCGCCATGAGGATTACATGATCGGAGGTCAAAAATGATTTGATCATTTCTATCTGCACTTCCTCCATGGCCATGTAGGATTCCGGCATCGGGATCTGCATGTTCAGCCATCCCAGCATCCAGATGGTCGGCTGCATGACCACAACCAGGATGACGGTTTGTCCGATGACCGGGAGGGTCCGCTCATCAGAGCGAAACCGGAGGAATTGTGACCGTTTGCCCGTGGTGGATAACCCGGTTAGCAGCCAGGTCGCAACACCAAGAAAGAGGATTTGCGCAACCGAATTACCCAGGAAGATCATATCCAGGTGTTCGGTCAGAAGGCTCATATCGAGTGCGGTTACCGGTTCCTCTGATACGGCCATCAGGTAGACAACGGCAAAGGTATTACCGGCTATCTGAAACAGCAGGAATGCGACAACAACCCACACAATTGCCGGAAGCCAGTGGGGGAACCCATTTCGCTCGGTCCAGCTGCGCTCGTGGAGAAAACCGGTGGCACCGTGTTGGGGAGTTTGGGAAGGGGACTCCGGAGAGTCGGATTCCAGATGGTTTTCGTCCGGATTTCCGGGTTTTGGAGAGGATGAATCTGGCATTCCGTGATGTTAGGGTTTTAAAGTTCTTCTTCCGGGGGTGTCCCCATAAATTTGGCGGCCAGCAAACCACTGATGACATTGAGCAGGCCGTACATTATCGCACTCATACCCAGCATTTGTAAAATATTACCGGGTGAAAAATAGTTTTGCATTTGGGCATACATGCCATCAATAGCCTCTTCCTTCTGGGCATCCGGTATCATATCATTGGCCTCGATATTGGCAATCATGGCATTTTGAAAATTCTCAAGATAGGAGCCGTCAATCATCGGCCATATCAAACTTAAAACCACAGAGACCAGTGCCATAAACAAGCCTGTAAACAGTCCGATAACTGCCCCTTTTCCAATTTTAAGTTCCGGTCCGTGCTCATTGATATAAAACTTAACCCCCAGGACGCCACCAAATATTCCAACCAGACAACCGATTGCGGCTGCGATATAATAAAAACTGAAGAACGATCCGGTAGGTTCCGCATGTATCATCGAATATGAACCTATCATACTAATCAGAAAAATGATAAACCCGAATATTGCCCCGGCCTGCCCGGCTGCATTCCAGTAACTCTTCTGTTCCGCTGGTTCCATAATTGATTACCTCCTCAATGGTGTTTGCGTGGGATTGTCAGTGCGTCGACCAGCACCGTGCCGACCGATATGCCCCATACTAATCCGATGAATGATCTTGTAACATTGGAAGTCTGCCAAATATCAAAAAGATTGGCAAATCCGTCGGATACCAATACGATGGACATGATAATAAAGATTCGGATAATATAGTGGTTCCTGCTTTTTACAAAAGGGGAAAATACCGAAAAAGTGGCGAGGCTTATAAAAAAGCCGGAATATATACCCGTACAACGGGTGCAGACTGCAAGAGGCACCCCGTTTAAAATAAAAGAACGGCTGGTATCCTGATGACAAGCGAAGGAAAACAATTCCTTTTGCCAGCTTGTCAACCATTCAACAAATGAGCCGAGCATAAAAGGCGGACTCCAGGCCACTGTCACAAAAAAGAGGGCAATTGGCAGAGCGGCAAAGAGCAGCAGGGGGTGCCGCATATTCCTGCCGGAATGCGATCGGTATGCAGGTGCATCGGATGCATGCTGCGTGGTTCTACTTTCCATCGGCCGTTGT
>SLLW01000080.1 GCA_007133875.1 Balneolales bacterium
CTGGAATCATCCCGTTATATTAGCCATTGTGTCTTTCCATTTTTGCACCCTTAACGTGACTTCATGAGCTTCTCCCGTGCTTTTGCCCTCTCACTGCTGCTGCTTTTCGCGGCCGGCTCTCCGCCTCTTTCAGCACAGCCCATCGGAACCTGGAAATCCTACACATCACAAACTACCATCCTGGGAATCGAAATTGATGAATCGGGACGCATTTGGTCCGGAAGCGAAGGCGGACTTTTTTATGTAGATAACGGTGAGATCGCCGGATCACTGACCCCGACCGAAGGGATGTACCGTATCAATCCGCGGACCATGTACTATAACGCGGAAAATAATCTGCTCTGGATGGGATATAATGATGGGACTTTTGAAGCGTATGACCCGGTTACGGAGCAGTTTCGTGAATACACGGATATTGCACGGGCGACCCGTTTCAGCCCTCGCGGGATCAACCAGTTTGTGACCAGGGGAGATGACCTGTTGATTGCCACCGATTTTGGTATCGTTCTGTTTGAACCGGAACGGGAAATTACCCGGGATACCTACTCCAATCTTGGCGATTTTCCATCGGGCGGCCGGGTTAATGCGGTACTTTATGATGAGGAGTTTATTTATGCCGCCACACCGGCAGGAGTAGCAGTGGCCGATATCACCGGCACCAGCGATTTGGTGGTGCCCGACAGCTGGACGGCCTATGGTTCTGAAGCAGGTTTCGATGCCAATGTCACCGAACTGGTTGTCTATCAGGGTGATGTCATCGCACAAATGGGTAATTCGCTTTTACGGTATGATGGCGCATCCTGGGAGTTTGTTACCTATTTTGATGGTGAGACTATCGACCAGATAACCTCCTCCGATGACCATGAATATCTGGTTGCCTGGAATGAAACCCGGGTGATGGTCCGCTATCCGGATAACCGGGAAGCGATCTATACGATTCCCGAGCAGGGACAACCGGTAAATTCGGTCACAGTTGATGTATCAAGGGACCGGTTGCTGGTTGGGACCACAAATCTTGGAATACGTGTGAAGAATCTGCAGGATGGCACTTTTATCGAAGATTATCTGCCGGCCGGACCGTATATGAACAGTTTCTCCGACCTGGTTGTCAGTGATGGTGTTTTGGCGTCCGGCTCAGATAACCTGCACGGCAGAGTAGCCGGGATTCAGAACCCGCAGTCAGGGTACTATATTTTCAAAAATAACGAATGGCACAATTTCAACAACCTCACCCATCCGGTGCTGGGGCAGCGATCGATGCACAGTATCTACACTACGGCCGCCACAAGCGACTATTTCTTTTTCGGTTCCTGGGGACGGGGAGTGGTTCAGCATGACAGGGAGACGGATGATGTCACAATCTGGGATTCCCATAATTCCGTACTGGATGGATTTGAGCCGGGATCAACGTGGATTGTTGCCAGTGGACTGACTACCGACCGGCACGAAAACCTGTGGGTAGTCAGCCGGTTGAATCCGGTAAATTCGGTCTACCGGTTTGTTCCGGAAACAGATGAGTGGACCGCATTTCCAAGGTTGCAGGGGCTGGCCGGCAGCGACAGTTACGAATCGGTAATGGTGGATTCCCATGATCAAATTTGGCTGTCGGTAATCAATGACCGGAATGACGGACGGGGATTGGTTGTCAAGCGGGTCGATGGTGATGAAATCGCTGATGGTGTGAGATTAACGGATGAGGGAGGCAGCGGGAATCTTCCGCATCCCATGGTGAACGCGATTGCCCAGGACCGGCGCGGAGAGATATGGGTTGGCACCAGCCGCGGACTTGCGCGATTTGCGTTTCCACAGCGTGTTATCGATGGCGGTGCCAGTGACCGGCAGGCAAGTTTGATTGTGAATGCCGATGAAACAGCCGATTCGCCGTTTCTGCTCCGGACAAGCAACGTTACCAGTATTGTCGTCAATTCCGCCAACCAGAAGTGGATCGGTACGGATGGAGAGGGCGTCTGGTTGATTGAAGAGGATGGAGGACGCCACCGGGCTGTCAGGAACTTCACGACCGACAACAGTCCGCTGGTTTCCAACTCCATCACATCACTGGCATATGATGATGTGACCGGTCAGGTCTATATCGCCACCGATCTTGGGATGGTCAGCTACACCGATGTCGTTCGGGGGAGCGTGGCGGAGATGGATGATCTGTTTATCTATCCGAACCCGTTCTCATACAACCGGGAGAGCAGTGAGAGAGTCGTTATCGACAGGCTGTCGGAGCAAACGACCGTGCGTATTTTGACCGTGGATGGCCGGCTTGTCCGTCGGCTCGAAACCCGTGGCGGCCGGGTTGAATGGGATGTGAGGGACTTCAAGGGAGATCGCGTATCCACCGGGGTATACATCATTGTATCGGTAGATGATCAGAACGATCAGCGCGGAGTGGGGAAACTGGTTGTTGTCCGTTAAACCGTTCACGTCCCGGTTAATCCGGAAATGACACCATTACGGGGCTCCCTAATGCTGAGAATCCGGAAATAACACCATTACGGGGCTTCCCAAAGCAGAGAATCCGTAATGATGTCATTTTCGAAACGATTATTCCAATTGGGTTTTCGAATTGGTCAGATGTTTTCTTTCGGGAAATATCTGCCGGTTACCGGCGTGCTTCCGGACGCTGGGGGAACGGATGAATAGGCACGGTTTCGGCTCGTCGGTCTTCCCGGCAACCCGGTCCGTTCTGGCCCTGTTCATGACAGGCGGAAACAGATACTTTCCCGAGGCCACGGGCATCGATCCGGTCTTCAGAGATGCCGTTCTCACGGTAGAACGTAACGACAGCATTGGCCCTGCGCTGACTTAACCGCAAGTTGTACTGGTCACCGCCTATCTGATCGGTGTAGGCGTCAACACGCACTTCGTAATTCGGAGCGTTTTGCAGTCTCTCCACATTTTCGCTGAGTTGCCGGGCGGCCCGGTCATCAATATTCGAACGATCGAAGTCAAAATTGATGGCGTGCAGATCTTCGATAAATGGCGGGTCATTGGGATCGAGCGGATCGGTTCCCATTTCAATTTCCTGCCCATCGGTAAATCCGTCACCGTCGGTATCCGGGTTGTTGGGATCGGTGTTGTACACATACAGTTCGTCATAATCACTCAAACCGTCCTCATCGCTGTCAGCGGAAAGGGGATCGGTCCGGTAGCGGAGAACTTCATCACCGTCGGAGAGCCCGTCGCCGTCGGTATCCGGATTGAGAGGATCGGTATTGTAAACAAGCACTTCATCACCGTCGGAAAGTCCGTCACCATCGGTGTCGGCAACCAAAGGATCCGTATTGTATTCATAAAGTTCCTGCCCATCGGTGAGCCCGTCACCGTCGGTATCCGGGTTTTCAGGATCTGTTCCGATTTCCAGCTCAACATGATCAGGAACACCGTCGCCGTCGGTATCAACTTCGGTGGGCTCCTCAGCAAGTTCTTCGGTACTTCTGCAGCCTGTCTGGATTACTGTCAGACCGAATGCAATTAAAAAAATCAAGATGGTAAAAGATGTGTTTCTCACAGTAGTTCTCCTTTCAGTGTTTTTATTTGGGGGGGGTGAAATAATTCGATTTATGAATATCCCAAAGATAGATGATACCAACGCGGGATACGAAAAAAACGGCATTCAACCTGTGATAATTGCACGGTATTCAAGTATAAGGAAAGGAAACCAAAATTGATATAAAAGTAAATATGTCCTGAATAATATCGGAGATTTGAATCGGTGGGTCAGATTGCTTATATTTGGCTTCTGTAAAAAATGTTCTTCGATATAATGATCCGGGGCTATAGCTCAGCTGGCTAGAGCGCTTGCATGGCATGCAAGAGGTCCGGGGTTCGAATCCCCGTAGCTCCACTTTTTGAAAGGGCTCATTATATGATTTATGAGCCTTTTTCGTTTTCAAAGAGAATGGGGTAAGTTCTGCACGACCAGCTCCCTCTCAACTCCGTCAGGACCGGAAGGTAGCAGCGGC
>SLLW01000314.1 GCA_007133875.1 Balneolales bacterium
TGGTGTACATATCGGGCAGATCGTCTTCCAGAATAATCAGCGGATCCTCGGTGAATTGGATGAAATCATACTCGGCGGGATGTCCGGGGTAAGGGGTATAGAAGTGATCCTGGCGGTCGGTCTCTTCATTGGAATTTCTCCAGACCAGGAGGTATGCGATCCGCTCGGCAACCGGATCTCCCTTGATTGCAGCCAGCATCTGGCTGGTGTACCAGTCCGTATCGGTTAGCCCCTGTTCCTGTCCGGTTTCGGTCAGTGCCGGAATTTTTCCACGTTCTTCCGCCTGTTCAACCAGCCAAACCAGGTATTCGGTCATTTTTGCGACACCATCCTCATGGTTGTATCCGCCCCAGGTCGTGTAGTAATCGTCAAACCCCAGAATATCGACATACTTGTCACCCGGATACCACTCCCAGAATTCGGTGTCATAATCGAACTCGCTCAGGGAGTTGGGTGAAAAAGCCCAGAGGATATTGTTCAGTCCTTTTTCATCACGCAGGTACTCAACAGTAAAACGGTAGAGGTCACGATACGCTTCCCGACTGGAAAAGGAGTCGCCCCACCAGAAAAAATCGGCATTCATTTCATGCCAGGGCCGGAATATGACTGGAATCAAATATTCGTTTCCATCACCATCGTAAGCAGTCAGATCGCGGACGAAATCATCAAACCGATCAAGCCATGTGGTAAACAAGTCATGATGAACGCCTCCCGGCAGTATGGTTTCGATGACATTGTGTCCACCCTCCACATCCCAGGAGTCACCACCGGTGATTGGATTGTCGAAATGCCAACTCAGCGTGATCACACCTCCGCGTTCATACCCCTCGCGGATCCAGCCTTTCATCTGTTCAAAGTCGACATTATCGATATTCCGCTCAGATCCATGCTCCAGGCGACCCAGCTCCCATCCATAGATGGCCGGGTAGGAGCCGGCCACTTCCAGGACATCGGAACGGCCCGGTTCGTCAATCCAGTGAACACCATAGGCAAGGGCATCCTGATGCCCGAACAGGATGTGATCATGACGGATTTGTTCCAGGTTTTCAAAAAGTGCGCGTGTTTGAGGCGAAGCACCAGGATCGGTGGGTGCTCCTGCAAAAGAACGCGGATCATCGGGGTCCGACGGGCCGCAGGCGGTCATACCGTAAGATAGTATAAGGAGCGCTGCAAGGGTAAATATTGGGAAAACGAGGCGTGATAGTTTGTTGCCGGTAATGCGAGTGGACCTGTATGTGCGTTTCATTTTTGGAAATTTCGAAAGTGGAAAAGCGGTTATGTAACAGAAACCGGAATAAGGGATTCTCCGTCCGTTGAGAAAGAAATTACGAATCGGCATTGAATAAATCAATTTGATTGATTTATAGGTAATCCCTGACATCTTCAGCAGGAATAGGGAATGAAAAAGATAGAGAAAATTGTTAAACTGACTTCACCGCACTTGTTACAATTACTCTATAATTCTGCTCCCTGGGAGGAAGAGTGGCAACGGGTGTTGTACCGTACTGACACCATTTAAATATTTCAGCACAGACATATGTTAACCGGAACCAATCTTCAGTACGCCAACTCCTATAACAACCGGATTATACTGGAGACCATACGACTTTACGGACCGCTTTCACGCGTGGGGATTGCGGGCCGGACCCAGCTGACCGCCCAGACGGTCACCAATATCACTAAAAAACTGATGAAAGCGGGACTGGTGGTTGAACATTCCCGCGAGCGTTCCGGTCCCGGCGCTCCTTCCGTAATGCTGAAAATAAATGAAAAAGCGGGTTATTCGGTCGGCATTGACCTGGATAAGGACCATCTCACGTGCATACTTGTTAATTTCAACGGCAAGATTCGCCAGACAAAGAATGTGGATCTCCATTTTCCGTCTCCGGATGAGGCCATAGAACTCATGGTTTCATCGGTTTTTCAAATCATCAAAGAAGAGGGGGTTGATCCGGATCTGATTTGGGGTGTGGGGCTGGGTCTGCCAGGGCCGCTGTCAATATCGGAGCAGGACGACGCCACCCGGATAGTAAACCCGGAGGCATTTCCCGGATGGGAGGATGTTCCGATCGTCAGGGAGCTGGAGACACGCCTGCAAATGCCGGTTTTATTAGAAAACAATGCCTCTGCCGCTGCTATTGGTGAGCACTGGTATGGTGCCGGAAAACTTATCGACTCCTTTTTTTATATCTATTTCGGTGCCGGACTTGGAGGCGGTATCGTTGTCGATGGGCAACTTTATTCGGGCTTCAGTTCCAATGCCGGTGAACTGGGGTACTTCCCGACGGCGACATTTATGGAACCCGGCCTTAACTATGCATTTGATCATCTGGGTGGTTTTTTTGACATGCCCCGCCTTCAGAAAAAACTGCGGGCACAGGGATACCAGGTACATTCCCTCAATGATCTGGGCAAGCTGTACGAAAAAGATAATGAAGTCCTGTCAGACTGGATGGAAGCAGGTTCAAAAAGCCTGGTTCCGCTGATTTTGGGGATTGAATATCTGCTGGATCCCGAAGCTATTTTTTTCGGCGGTCGACTTCCCGATGCTATGCTCCATGCACTGCTTGAAAAGTTGCAGACGCAATTACCTTCACATCGGATCACTCGAAAAATAGGCCGTCCCCGGTTCAATATTGCCTCCGCGGGACTGGAAGCCGCCGCCATGGGAGTAGCATCGCTACCGCTCTACTCCTCCTTTGCACCGCAACACAAATTGCTCATGCGTGATCACCGATATACCGGATTGGGGATGTGAGCCAATAATCACGGGTTGTTTTCCGGTAAGGAATCCGGGGCATGAACCGGAAACGAATGCGATGTTTGCCAAAAAAGATTTGTGATTATATAATCAATTTGATTTATTATACCAGATCGCAGAGTCACCATGATCTTCTTTCCTTTTAAACAGCAACCTGCCAGTTGTTGTTCATGGAAGATGCCTGATGAGGAAGGCAGTGATAATGCGATCCTTTCAACATAGCAAGTCCCTGTAATGGTCACGGAGAGGGTTGAATACGCTTTCCGTGATGTTATTTCGTGATTTTCTCGGGAAAATCACGAAATGAGCACATCATTACGCAAGATTGGTATAATCGACGGATCTCAGAGATGCAGTGATCAGTTTTTTTTAATAAAAATATTTCAGGAAGATTTTCAATTCAGAAACGTAACACCTAACAATTATGGCAATACCAATCTCATCAAAGACAACCTTTGAAGAAAAACTCCGGGAGCTGGAGCAACGCCACGAAACGCTCATCACCCAAAAAAACGAACCGGAAGACACTTATAACGGCATTTATCAGCGCTACAAAAATCCGGTACTCACCGCAGCTCACACCCCGCTTTTCTGGCGATATGACCTGAACCCGCAGAGCAATCCCCATTTGATGGAACGTCTTGGCATCAATGCCGTCTGCAACGCCGGGGCGATCAAATGGAACGGAAAGTACCTGATGGTCGGACGGGTAGAGGGAAACGACCGCAAATCGATCTTTGCGATTGCCGAAAGTCCCAACGGAATCGACAATTTTCGGTTTTGGGATTATCCGCTGGTCATACCGGAGACCGACAATCCGGATACCAACACCTATGACATGCGTCTGGTCGAACACGAAGATGGCTGGATATACGGAATTTTCTGCACCGAACGCAAGGATCCCGATGCCCCGCAGCACGATATGTCAGCCGCCGTGGCACAGGCGGGCCTGGCCCGGACCAAAGACCTGGTGAATTGGGAGCGGTTGCCCGACCTTAAAACCAACTCCAGACAGCAGCGCAATGTGGTACTGCACCCCGAATTTGTCGACGGCAAATACGCCTTTTATACGCGGCCTCAGGACGGGTTCATCGATACCGGTTCCGGCAGTGGTATCGGCTGGGCGCTCTGCGACGATATTGAAAATCCGGCAGTGGACACCGAGCAGATCATCAACCACCGCGCCTATCATACCATCAAAGAGGTGAA
>SLLW01000345.1 GCA_007133875.1 Balneolales bacterium
AACATGGTGCGGGCTTTTGAGTTACCCAGGAAGCGGTCGTAATACCCCTTGCCGTATCCAATTCGGTTTCCCCTTCTGTCACCAGCCAATCCGGGGACCAGGATGAGGTCTATCGCCTCAATCGGCGTCGGGGTGCATATATCGGGATCGGGCTCCAGGATTCCCCATTTATTTGCTATTAGCTGCACCGTGTCGGTAATGCTGTAATGATCCATATATCCGGGAATGGCGGACATTTTTGGCATCACCAATTGTTTTCCGGCAGCGAGCACATCACGAAGTATGATATCTGTTGGAATTTCTCCCTTGGATACCGTGCCGGAAAAACAGTGCACTACTTTTGCTTTGCGGTACCATTCTGTCTGGAATACCTGTTCGGCAATTTTTGCCCCCAAATGCACCATTTCGTCCACACTCATCGTGTTTCGCAGATGTATCAGCTCTTCTCTGAGTTCTCTTCGGCTCATATTTCATCGATTATCACT
Organism: Balneolales bacterium; assembly: GCA_007133875.1. Lineage (GTDB taxonomy): Bacteria > Bacteroidota > Rhodothermia > Balneolales > Natronogracilivirgulaceae > SLLW01. The sequence goes on from SLLW01000345.1 coordinate 486, forward strand.
GCGTAACCATAAGTTGTTGTCAACGGATTGTGAGCCACATGATGTGATTCGGCCGGTAACTACAATGAAATATAATAGTGCCTGGAATAGAGTACGTCTTCTTCATCCTCAAGCGATTCCAGCATTCGATCCCAAATATCGAGACCGAATTTATTCATATAGTAGAGAAATGAGATCTCTCGCTCCTGGAGCCGGTCATTGGGAAACAGGGCGAACTTAACTTTTTTCAGGCGGTTTATCTGTATCTCTTCTTTTTGCCTGATGGAATTAACAACCTTTTTACGCAGTTTGTCGATCGCCTTTATGTGTTCCCTGGTTATGGAGTGACTGTGTTTTTTCAAACCGGGATCTTCAATGCCGATTTCGGCGGTCATTTTATCCGTCAGCTCTTCGATTTGCTTTTTCCACCGGTCAAAGTCAGCATCGAGATTGGGATTACTCTGTTTCCTCAGAAAGTTCTGTTCCAGATCTTCATACCGTTGGGAGAAATCGGAAAAGGAGTATGGCAGGTCTTTAAGCAGCCGCATGACAGAAGGTTCGACAAGCGTTCCGGAAAAACGACCGGCTATGAATGGCATATCCAGATTAAACAGATCGTATAATGGCTTCATTTGGCCATAATAGGCGATTTCTGCCGGACCGCCTACATAGGCGGCATTTGGAAGCAACTTGTCCTGTAACAAAGGGCGGAGAAATACATTGGGGGAGAACCGTTCGGGATGGTCATCCAGCTCCCGCAGTAACTCATCGGAAGTAAGTTGTACATTCGGTTCACGGGACCATGTACCATTCTGATGTACAAGTCGTACTCTACCATGCCGGTCATCATGCCAGAACAGCAAACTGTCGGAGATATGAGCTTGTTGATGGTATTTGGCGGATATGGTATTCGATTGCTGGTTTAACACGGATTCAATGTCATCGGCTCGTGTGATGGCTGTTTTGATCGTGTCACGGGTGACCTCTTTTGCTTCCGGAAAGTTGCTTCCGGACAGAATCAGCCCGTACCGGGAAAACAGTCGGGTCAGAAGTACACCAAAAGAACGCCTTAACGTCCGGCCCGGAACATAACATTCATCCATCAGTTTCCGGAGATCCTGGTGGAAATCAGTACTCGTCAGTTGTTCAAAGACCTCATCACGAAAATCCGTAAATCCGTTTTCTTCGACAGGGATACTGCCTGCAGCGTGTCGGGCACAACTGTCGCAGGGCAGTGCCACATGAACCATTTCCTGATTGACGGGCAGTGCAATAGTGGATATCTCCTCATAATCATGATCCTCATCAGCCAGCCAGAACACCGGAACAACACGTTTCCCGGTATCGTGTGAGAGTCTTTTTGCAAGGAGAATAACAGTAATGGTTTTAAAGACCGTATATAGCGGGCCGCCATAAACACTGACCTGCTGGCCGGTGGTAATCGTGACGGTGTTATCATCCTCCAGGGCCCGAAGGTTCTCTTCCGCTGTTTCCTCCAGTGGAAAATCCCGGTTGAATGCTTCCGCAATTGCCGCAATTCGCTTGCGGTCACCGGTATAACGATAAGAAGAGACCGCTTTTTTCAGATCCTGATAAACATGGCGGTAGGTGAAAAATGGTTGGGTATCCTCCTTGCCATTTATATAATCCCGAAATAGTTCTGAAAATGGCAGTTGATGAAAATCTACTTTTTCAAATTCCAAAACGGTTATCCTTTCAGGCGGTTAAGTTCATCCCTGATTTTGGCCGCCTTCTCATAATTTTCTTCTGCAATGGCCGATGTCAGGCTCTTTTCAAGCATTTTTATACGGCTCTCCTTACTGGTTGTCGGGGAGGGCTCTTCCGGGGACGGTTCGGGATCCTTGCTTTCAGATATCGTTGGTTCCTGTTCATCCTGAACTTCTGCTTGCGGGTCAGACTCGATTCCGGCTTCTTCAATAATGTGATCTGAAACAAAAATCGGCGCATTAAAACGGATGGCCAGCGCTATGGCATCACTGGGGCGGGAATCCTGTGTCAGCACATCACCGTTGTTGTCATAGAGAATTTGTGCATAAAACGTCCCTTCCTTGAGGTCATTAATATAGATCTCCTTGACAAAGGTATCGAAACTTTGAATAATATTCCGCATGAGGTCATGCGTCATCGGCCTGGGAGGTTTAATGTTTTCGAGTTCCAATGCGATCGCCTGTGCTTCAAAAGTTCCGATAATAATCGGCAACCTCCGCTTCCCGTCCGTCTCATTCAGAATCAGAGCATACGCTCCGCCACTGCTGGGACTAGTTGAAAGGCCTAATATGTCCATCTGAATCTTGTTCAAAACCGTACGTACTGTTTATGTGTTATTACCTTTTGTTTTGATACCCTTTCTCCCACCTCTTAAAGAAAACGTGGAAAATGAATCGCATCTTACCTGAATGATGAAGATAACCAATTTTTCTCCCCTCTTAAACACCAATCACCAAATTGCCATTCATTCCCGGTGAAAATAACGCCGTATCTGTACTATTTTGAAAACATGGCTCTTGATGTGTCGAAATGATTGACATTAGCGCGTAACGGAAGTAATTTTAGTGCCGAATCTCAGCCCTATCAAAAACGTGTAATGCTAGAACAATATATACCTGTTTTACTACTAATAGCGCTGGCCATAATACTGGCACTCGCATTTATCATCCTCTCCGGTTTGCTGGGCCCCAACCGTCCTGCAAATAACAAACTCGGGGCCTATGAGAGCGGCATGGATCCGATCGGACAGGCCAGGGATCGTTATTCGGTCAGCTTCTACATTATCGCCATGGAGTTCATCGTTTTTGATCTCGAGGTCATCTTCATCTATCCATGGGCGGTCCGGTACCAGGAATTTGGAGCGGGAACGCTCTGGTCGATGATGTTATTTATATTCATATTGTTCCTTGGACTGATTTATACTCTGAAAAAGGGGTCCTTCGACTGGGATACGGAACACTCCGCAGCCAGGAATTAAGCTTCTAAAGAAAATTGATTATGAGTCTTGATCGTGTGATGGGTGAGGGATTCTTCACCACAACTCTCGATTCGCTAACGAAATGGGGTCGCTCAAATGCCATTTGGCCGATGCCCATGGGCCTCGCATGTTGTGCTATTGAGATGATGGCATTTGCCGGCCCGAAGTATGATGCCGCTCGTTTTGGGTCTGAGGTATTCCGTTTCTCACCCCGCCAAAGTGATGTGATGATCGTCGCCGGATGGTGTACCTACAAAATGTCACACGCCATCCGCCGCGTCTGGGATCAGATGCCGGATCCCAAATGGTGTATCGCCATGGGCGCGTGTGCATCAACCGGTGGTATGCACCGCTGCTATGGAGTGGTCCAGGGGGTTGACAACTTTCTTCCTGTCGACGCCTACATATCTGGCTGCCCCCCACGTCCCGAATCTGTGATCAATGCCATTATGAAAATCCAGGACAAAATTAAAGAAGAGCAATCGATGTCGCTCGACAGCTAACCACACATCCTGTATG
>SLLW01000322.1 GCA_007133875.1 Balneolales bacterium
CGCCGTTGCTTCTCCGCATACGCGGCCTGCATGAAATTTTCGGCCAAAAGGCGGCTGTTTTCGGGTACCGGTGTAAGCAGTTCTGCAGGGATGCGGTTTGCTGGCTTTCCGGGACTGCGGCCGATTTTCCACTCCGCTGCATTCATCACCATCCACTCCCCGATATCCCGATTACTGATGAGCCAGGATGACAAACGATCGTTGCTGATGCCCTTCCGGTCCGGCCAGGATCGCGCATTTTCGTGTGGCAGGCTCTCCTCCAGATCAAGCCACAGCGGAGATGGCATCACCTGTTTCTGCTCCACGTAGGCCGGACGGCTCAGATAGCGGGGCATGGTTGATGCCAGGAGTCGCCCAAGTTGCATCCGGGCAAGATCATACGATTCGGTACCATCTTTGCCGGTCAACTGCTGCAACGCTTTTTCGTACCGAAACTGCAGAAAATCGGGTTTCTCCGGCTTCGGAAACCCATCCTCATGCAAACCGAGAATAAATACGATTTTGTCATGGACTTCGGGCAAGTGACGGATCTCGGTCAGCAAAACCCCACCCGGTTTTTCATCGGGACGCTCCCTGGTCTCCTTGAGCCTCAGTTCAAGCAATTGAAAATAGTCATTCCGGCTGATCGTCCGGTCAAGCCCGATCCGTGCTCTTGCCGTTGCCAGCTTCTCCAGAATCACCTCCAGAAGCTGACGCGCCTCATTGGCCTCCCGGCTCATCAAATCCTTCTGCAGGTCCAGCAGGCTGCGCGTCCAGGCAATCCATCCATCCAGCGGCTGATGCGCTTCGGTTTCGTAGTGCTTGCGCAATGCATCGAGATGCCGGATCACCTCCGTATAAAATGATCGGTCCCGGCGATGCTGCTCCCGCCGCCGCTGCTCCTTTTCAGCATCATCTTCATAAACAATCTGATCCAGCAGCCCGTCAAACACCCGGTCCAGCCCCTCACCGACTTCTTTAAGTGTCCGGAAATTGTACGCCCGGCAAAACTGTGAGAAATGACGAATATTCGGTGCCTTCTGTTCGTCATGATCCTTCAGTTCCGGAAGTACCAGCCGGTTGTCCGCAAAAACACGGAATACATCATCAATCTGGAAATCGTTATGCTCCAGTTTGAGATAGGTCAGCATGCGCCGGATAAATGGATGGCTGATGAGAGACGGCCCGCGGCTGGTATACATTGGGATGCGGAATCGCCGGGACATTGCCGGAACCTGATCTTCGTAGAGGGAGAGGTCACCGGTGAGGATGACATAATCCTCAAAACGGGATCCCGGCTCACGCTCATTGGCACCCTCTTTGTGCTGCGAAATCTCGCCAAGAATCCGGCGCACCGCCTGTTCCAGCTCTTCTCTGGGGTGATGAAAAACCTCTGACCAGGTGGTGACTCCGGCCGAAATACCCCGGCTTTGTTCTGAGCGGATCGCAATCAATTCAGGCCCGGTGACGTCCGGGTTCGATGAATCCCCGGGCGCAATCATTTGCAGCGCACGGACATGAGAAGGCTCGATCTCATCCATCAGATAAAAGACCAGTTTCTGATGCGTTACCCTGTGAAGGTCAAACCGGGTGACCATCAAAGGCAGTTGCTCCTGATCGATCCAGTTCAATTCCGCCATTTTTTGCTCATACTCCGACAACAATTCCGCCATGAGATTCCGGGATTGTGACCCGGTGGTTGCTGTCGCGGCTGATTCCGGTACCGATCCGGCGGATTTTGATGTCACTGACCCTGATACCGGTCCGGTGGATGTTGACGCGTCCGTCTTTGGTACCGGCCTGGCTGATGCTGATGTCGATGACTTTCGTACCGGTCCGGCGGCATCAGGGTCCGGGTCACTCCCCCGGTCATTCAGGAACTGACGCAACGCACCGGGATGCTGATTTTCCCGGTAAAGATCACCGATAATATTCGAAATCGCCGTCACCGATTTCATTCCGGCAAACCGGCGAAATTCCGGTCGTTCGTGTCCGGACAACCATTGCTCCAGCCATAGCGACCGCTCTTCGGCCGACAGAATCACCTTCGGGATACTCCGTTCATCCAGGCTGTGCAGTGCCAGCTCCTCCAGCCAGGAGGTCAGCGTGCGGATGTCGGGTGCAAACCCACCGTGACGGCCCTGCCACTTGCGACGGATTTCTCGTTCCATCAGCAGGTTATTCACCACTATGAGGGTATTGGGTGTTGACGCCTCCTCTCTCAGATGATCCCACAATACAGAGGGAGCCCTGTTTATATGTTCACGATGCCACATGATGTCGGTTATGGTCGGTTTTCGCAAGTCGGTAACAGATTAGCAAAATCAACTGTGAGATAAAACGGCGATTTACAGACCGGTATCGATAAGGATCCAACTGGTACCATTTCCGTTAATTTTCTTAGATTCCTTTTTCATCTAACAAAACGGGTATAGCTCTCGTACCAAAACAGTGTGAATACGTCACACCCAAGCGAAAACATCCCATACCACATCTAATATGAGTTTAATCTGGTTTTTGATCATTGGAATCATCGCCGGCTGGCTGGCCGGCCTCATCATGCGCGGCCAGGGGTTCGGCATTGTCGGCAACATGATTATCGGCATACTGGGTGCGCTTATCGGCGGATACCTGTTCGATATACTGAATGTCACCGCCGGTGCCGGATTCTGGGGATCACTCGGTACATCCGTGGTGGGTGCCGTCGTGTTCCTGTTCCTGATACGCCTGGTCAAGAATATCTGATGTCTGCACGGACGTCCACCCTGATCTCCTGTCCGCTTTGACATGGCAGCATACCTGACAGAAAACGGTGAAGTTACACTGGACACCTGATCTCCTATTCGCTTTGACATGGCAGCACACCGGTAAATACCGCATGTGCGTTGTCATACTATCTGCAAACCTGATTCCAATATGAGCAATCCCCTTCAAAAAGACGATGTTGTCGCCCTGCTGGAAGAGATCGGCACATTGATGCGTCTCGCCGGTGAAAATGATTTTCGTGCCATGGCATTCGACCGTGCCGCCAGAACGATTGAAAGCCTGGATCGCGATATTAATGACTATATCAAGGAGAAGACCCTCACCGATCTCAAAGGTGTCGGGAAATCGATTGCTGAGGATATCTATACCTATGCGGATACCGGCTCTGTTCCGGTTCGTGACAAACTCCGCGAACGGGTGCCGGAAGGGTTGTTGGGCTGGCTCAAAATATCCGGTATGGGCCCGAAAAAAATCTACAAAATCCATAAGGAGTTCGGGATTACAGAAATTTCCGAGCTGAAAGAGAAGTGCGAGAACGGCTCTGTGGCATCACTATCGGGGATGGGCCAGAAGTCTGCGGAAAAAATCCTTAAATCCATCGCCTGGATGGAGCAGTTCTCCGAAAGGTGCCGGGTGGATGAAGCCGGAGCCATAGCGGACCTGTTTGTCCGGAAACTTGCGGATGCCGCGGGTGTTGAACAGATCTCCATTGCCGGCTCGCTGCGCCGGGCTTCCGAGACGATTGGTGATATTGATATTCTGATTGCCGCCCGGGAGGAGAGAACGGAAGCGATCATGGACCGGTTTGTCAGCGGGGATGGTGTGGTCGAAGTGCTGGGTCATGGGCCCACAAAAAGTTCGGTGCGTACCGGGGAGGGGCGTCAGGTGGATCTGCGAATTGTCGAGCCCAAACATTATGCGGCCGCCCTAATGTATTTCACCGGAAGCAAGGATCACAATGTGGCGATGCGTCAGCGCGCCCGGTCCCGGGATTTGCAGTTGAATGAATACGGCCTCTACCATCAGAACGAAGAGAAACAGGCTGACTTTACCCGGCCGCTACCGGTCGATTCCGAAACGATCATCTACCGTCACCTTAACCTGGGATATATTCCGCCGGAACTGCGTGAGGATCACGGTGAGTTTGAGCTGGCCGAAAACGGGAAATCACCAGCGTTGGTAACTGAGGCGGATCTGCAGGGGATTCTTCATGCACACTCTA
>SLLW01000269.1 GCA_007133875.1 Balneolales bacterium
ATTTCAAGAATTTTTATAACAGTGGTCTTTCCGAGCTCTTTGACCAGCAGTTTTTATATTTTGCTGGCCTACTACAACTGCCTTTTTCTACCATAACAACCTAACTGGGTTTGTGGCAATGAGTGCAATCACATATTGCATTGCCCACAAAAGGAAAGATAAAACGGGCGATCTCTCTTGCCTGGAAACGTGCACCGTTTAGAGGAATTTAAGGCGAGTAACGTTTTTTGGGTATCCAGCAGCAACAAGAGAAAGAAAGGAAAGGATGAATTTGTGTGCACCTGTATCGCCGGGTACCTGAAACGAAAAAGGCTTGCAACCCAATGAGTTACAAGCCTTTTGGTGCCGAAGGCGGGACTCGAACCCGCACGGGATTGCTCCCACACGCCCCTGAAACGTGCGCGTCTACCAATTCCGCCACTTCGGCTTAAGTCATCCGGATGTGAAAATCAAACCGCAATGATACCGCTATCTGAGTTTTCGAATTGTCACGGCGGTTATATGAGTATCTGCCATGCAGATTTCCCGGAGATCTCAAAGATAAGGACTCCCGGATAAATTCCAATGAACTGAAACGAAAGAATGTTGTTTTTTTCGTCACTGGAAAAGGTAGCCGATATTCGGGTCAATATAGTTCAAAACTCACAATTATCCGGATTAGCGGCCGGCAAACAGGGTGTGCATTGCATCGCGGTACTCCTGTGACATTCGGATATCTCGTCGCTGCATAATGATTTCCGCTGTTTCTATCGCCTTATCAACGAGGTAGGGTGCCACTCCGTTGTCGGTAACCCAGCTGAATGATGGAATGTGCTGTGGCGGGAATCCGGTTGTGACAATATTGGTGCAAACGCCGCACATGGTTCCTGCCGATAAAGTGGTATTAATAGCGGTTCTTCCGAGATCACCCATAACAGTACCGATAAATTGTTGTGATGTATCCTGTGGCACCCCGTCCGTCCAGTTCGGCAGTCGTATGGGCTTGTAATTATTCTTCAGATTCGAAGTGATGGTATTGGCCCCCAGGTTGCACCATTCACCGATCAGGCTGTTCCCGATAAAACCGTCGTGGCCCTTGTTGGAGTGGCTGTGGAATATCACATTATTTATTTCACCATTGACTTTACATACCGGACCGATGGTGGTCCCCCGATACACATTCGCCCCCATTTTTACAGTGGATTGTTCACCGACCGAACCCGGACCCTGAATGACGGCCCCGAACATAACATGGGAATCACGACCGAGGTAGACCGGCCCGGCCGAAGCGTCAATGACCGCGCCGGGATCGACTTTGGCACCTTTTTCAGCATAAATATCATCAGGATTTATCAGGATTGCCTGTGGGAAATCGGGTGCAGATACCGGTTTTGTGCTTTTCAGCAGGGCGACATCCTTGTTGATCTCTGCCTCATTTTGTTGAAACAGATCCCACAGATGAGAAATCAATGATCCGGCAGCTGTTTCCCGGCCGTTTTTCGGGTCAAATCCGGTCTCCGGATGTTTGAATAACGGTAAACTCTTTTCGGTTGATAACCGTATGGCAACAACGTGTCCGCCAGAAAGAATGCGATCACCCCGTTTCAGTCCGCGCACTTCTGTGGCGGCATTTGAATCGGGCAGCCAGCGGGAATTTATCCATAAGATATCCCTCTGCCCCTCAGGCAGAACGCCGGGAAATATTTTCGAAAGCGGTTCTCGCGGTATGCGGGTAACCTGCTCGTTATGCAGGTATTTCTGCCATTTTTCCCGGATGGTAAACACGCCGATTCGGAGGTCATCCACCGGGCGGGTCAGGGTGAGTGGTGCGAAAATCCGGTCTCCATCATCCTCGAAAAAACAGATTGTCATGGCGGTATTGGTGATATTTGTGCCTCTTTTTTATTTTTCCGGCCTTTGAACGGTATACATCCGACCGATGTCTCAGGAAGATAACAGATTATCGGAAATCCCTCTACAGATGATCTTGTGTCACGTCAGCGGATTCAGCCGGGCAGATTAAATTGGGGGAGGTGTGATGCTTTTCGGCACATCATTGTGTTAAATATAGGAAACTCTATTTTTTTGATAGTTATGCATTTTATAAATTCAGCAGTAACCGGTAGCAATACCGATGAATGCTATATTACAGAGAAGTGACACAGGGGTATGTGGATTATATCTGACGAATCATCAGGCGGTTACGCATTTGGCCTGGTTTAAATAACGAACGACACCATATCAGTTTACAACAAAAAGAGTATAAATAATGTGCGGAATTGTAGGATACATTGGAAATCGCGTAGCATCGGAAGTTATTCTTAAAGGGTTGCAACGGCTGGAATATCGGGGTTATGATTCGGCGGGAATTGCCGTGATAAATGATGATATAAAGATTGTCAAGGTAAAAGGGAAGGTAAACATGCTGGTTTCTCTTGCTGATGATCACAATGTTTCGGGACACATGGGCATCGGCCACACCCGCTGGGCGACACACGGCGAGCCGAACGATGTCAATGCCCACCCGCATACCGGCGCAACAGGAAAATTTGCGCTGGTGCATAATGGCATTATTGAGAATTATGATGTACTCCGGCAGGACCTGGAGCAGAAAGGGCACATGTTTACCGGGGAGACCGATACGGAGGTACTGGCCCACCTGATTGAAGAAATTCATGAAATGAGCGATCATGACTTTTTCCATTCTGTGCAGCAGGCACTGCTTCAGGTGGAAGGGACTTACGGAATCGCGGTAATCCATAAGGATAACCCCGACCGCATCATAGTTGCCCGCAAGGGATCACCACTGCTCATCGGTGTCGGTGAGAATGAACATTTTATCGCATCCGATGCCTCCCCAATCATCGAATATACCAAGAAAGTGGTCTATCTCGAAGATGGGGAGATGGCGGTTATAACCAGCGATGGATATGAGGTATCTACACTGAAGGATGTGCTGCTGACCAAAGAGGTTCACGAGTTGGCCATGAGTCTGGAGCAGATCGAAAAAGGTGGGTTTCCCCATTTTATGCTCAAAGAGATTTTCGAGCAGAGCGATACCATCGCCGACTGTATGCGCGGACGCCTGATGGTTCATGAAAACAGGATTCAACTTGGCGGGCTGGATGGCGTGGTTGAGAAGCTTGCCAATGCCCGGCGGGTGATTATTGCTGCTTGTGGAACCAGCTGGCACGCCGGACTGGTGGGAGAATACCTGTTTGAATATCTGGCACATATGCCGGTGGAAGTGGAGTATGCCTCGGAGTTCCGGTATCGTCAACAGCTAATTGACGAACGGGATGTGATGATTGTCATCTCCCAGAGTGGCGAAACGGCCGATACGCTGGCGGCACTTCGGGAGGCGAAAAAGCGGGGTGCCATGGTTCTTGGAATCTGCAACGTGGTGGGATCAACCATCGCGCGGGAGACCGATGCGGGCGTCTACACCCACGCCGGACCGGAAATAGGGGTGGCCTCAACGAAGGCATTTACCGCCCAGGTTACGATCCTGACGATGATGGCAATGCTCATGGGCCGGGAAACGAATGTCATTTCCGATGACTACATGCGGAAGCTGGTGAAGGAGCTCCGGTCGGTACCTGCCAAGATTGAAGAGATTCTGAAAGACACTTCGGATATCGAGGCTATCGCACGCCTGTTCACCTATGCTCCCAACTTCCTCTACCTGGGCCGCTCCTATAATTTCCCGGTAGCACTGGAAGGCGCCCTCAAGCTCAAGGAGATCTCCTATATTCATGCGGAAGGATATCCCGCAGCAGAAATGAAGCACGGACCGATCGCCCTGATTGATGAACATATGCCGGTTGTGGTTATCGCTGCCACCGACCATACCAATGACAAGATGATCAGTAATATTGAAGAGGTACGTGCACGAAAGGGGCGGTTAATAGCTATTTCATCGGATGGCCAATCTGGTGTTGCCCGGCATGCCGAATTCAATATCACCATTCCGGAAGTTCATGACTGCATGACTCCGCTTCTTACCGCTGTTCCGCTGCAGCTGTTATCCTATTACATAGCGGTAAATCGAAAATGTGACGTCGACCAACCCCGCAACCTGGCAAAAAGCGTAACGGTCGAATGACAATATCTCCGATTTTTCACACTGGTATATACTGTAAGAATTGTTGCCCGTTTACCGTTCTATGACCATGATGGTACAAGCTAATAATCAACGCGCTTCGGTTACACCAGAGGCGGATGAATCAAATCAGGCGACCTTGCGAATAAAAAACATGGTCTGTGACCGGTGTATCATGAGTGTTGAATCCTTGTTGCGCAACAAAGGGTTCGGAGTCAGTAACGTCACGCTTGGTGAAGCGGTTGTTACACCGCAACCGGAACCGGAACAATTGGAGAATCTCAGACAGTCGCTTGAGGAGATCGGATTTGAACTGGCACGTGATCGGCGCGATGAAATGGTAACAACCATCAAATCGGAATTGATTGCCTATCTCAATCTGGTTGAAAAAAAGCAGCTGGCTGCCGAACAAAGCCCGCCCCTTATTTCGGAGTATTTATCCGGCAAGCTTCATCGCTCGTATCCCACATTGAGCCGTGCATTTACCGCATCAGAAGATATCTCCATTGAAAGGTATTTGATCCGCCTGCGCATTGAGCGGGTTAAAGAACTGCTGAGTTACGGTGACCTGACACTTAGCGAAGTTGCCTGGCAGCTTGGATATAGCAGTGTCCAACATCTCTCGGCCCAGTTTAAGACCGTTACAGGAATGTCGGTATCGGAGTACAAAAAAAACAGAGACCAGCCCCGCCAGAATCTCGACACCATCCGTTAAGATACCAACCCGTTTGGCTGCCCGCCATATCGGATCCCTGCAGAGGTATCTCCCAAAATCCACAAGCGTCAAAATTATATAACATTTGCGCACGTCGGTATAACGCAAGTCCGGAAGTTGTTTCGTTTATTTAGTGGTCACATGACATACCCACTCCCATGAATTAATAACGGAACGAACAGGTGAATATCCAGGACGAGCAGACAGTACCGGACCATAGAGCAAAAAATGGATCGGAATCTTCGGACAAGACGACGCCACAAACCTTGCAGATCGAGGGCATGAGTTGTGCGTCCTGCGTTGCAAATGTGGAGCGCGCACTGAAATCGGTCGAAGGTGTAGAGACGGCGGATGTGAGTCTGGCATCATCCGAGGCCAGAGTCGCCGGAAAACAAGGCAATGTGGAAGCGTTGATCCGTGCTGTCGAGAAAGCAGGATTCCGCGCCCGAAAACTGGATGATTTTGGTGCATCCGATAACGGGGAGCCCGGAAGTGATGAAGAGCCGGCCACCGCCGGGAAACGCACATCCGTCACCTCCGGTTTCAAACGAAAGTTCTGGATAGCTCTTCCGCTCGCCGCGGTAGTGTTTATACTGGATATGGGCCCGATGGCCATTCCTGCCTGGCATGACTGGGTAGCCGGTCATCTCACAATCTGGAACAGCATTCAAATGGCCCTCACTGCGGTCATTCTTTTTTATACCGGGTCATCATTTTTTGTCGGCGCCTGGAATTCGGCACGTCACAAAACGGCTGATATGAATAGCCTGGTGGCAATCGGTACCGGAGCCGCGTTCTTTTTCAGTACCTATGCCCTCTTTTTTGGCGTAGAGGGGGGATTGGTCCAGCCGCATGATGTCTATTTTGAAACCGCCGCCATCATTATTGCGCTCATATTGCTGGGTAAATGGATGGAGGAACGCGCGCGACACCGGGGACGGGATGCGATCACCGGCCTGCTGGAGATGGCCCCGCAAAAGGCAAACAGATTTGAAAATCCCGAAGCCGCCAATGGTGACAGGCCCGTGGAGACCATCCCGGTGAAACGTGTCGTGCCCGGCGATCGCCTGCTGGTGAAAGCCTGGGAACAGATTCCGGTTGACGGCAAGGTGATCAGCGGCCACTCTAGTGTCGATGAGTCGATGATGACAGGCGAAAGTGTGCCGGTTGAAAAGCAGGTTGACGACCCGGTCGTGGGCGGAACCCGCAACACATCAACCTCTTTTGAGATGATCGCTACCCATGTTGGTGCCGAGACGGCCCTGGCACGGATCATCAATACAGTCCGGGATGCCCAGAACTCCAAACCGCCCATTCAGCGCCTGGTGGATAACGTCGCCTCCATATTTGTGCCGATAGTGCTGGTGGTGGCTTTGATTACGTTTCTGCTGTGGTTGTGGCTGGGGAGTCCGGCACAGGCGATGGTCAATATGGTTGCTGTACTGGTGATCGCTTGTCCGTGTGCGCTGGGCCTGGCCACCCCGACGGGGCTGATGGTGAGTTCGGGACGGGCGGCCGAGAAGGGGATTCTGATCAGGGATGCGGTGACGCTGGAAGAGGCCCGAATGATCGACATTATCATGTTTGACAAAACCGGAACACTCACTACCGGGGTGATGGAGGTTAATCACGTGGTTCCGTTTGACTCTCCTGGCAGTAGTCATAATCCGGATTCTGATCACCCGCCGGAGACCGGGGAATCGGTTCCCCTTTCCGTTCCGGCAAAGAAACTGTTATCCTGGGCGGCATCGGTGGAACGACAGTCTGACCACCCCATCGCCGCAAGTATTATGCGTTTTGCCGAAAGCGAAGGAGTGGCGTTGACAGACGCCAGGGAAGTGGAGACCTTCATGGGTATGGGAATAAGTGGTACGATAGCGGGCCGTGTGGTGAGTGTAAGCGCCCATACCGCCCATGATGAATATACCGACGAACAACAGGAGCTGATCACCAGCGCACAGGACCGTGGCGAAACGGTGCTTTTGGTGCAAATGGATGATAAACCCGCCGGTATTATCACCGTTTCCGATCAGATACGGCCTGAAGCCGCCGGTGTCATAAAGAAACTGAATAAAATGAACATTGAAACGGTGATGGTAACCGGAGATCACCCGCGCAATGCAAAAGTTGTTGCAGATCAGCTTGGGATCGATCACGTAGAGGCCGGAGTGCTGCCGGACCAAAAGGCCGAACGTGTAAGGGAATATCAGGGCCTTGGAAAACGGGTTGCCATGGTCGGTGACGGCATCAATGATGCCGCCGCACTTGTCCAGGCAGACCTGGGAATGGCGCTCTCCGGTGGAACCGATCTGGCGATGTCATCTTCCGATATCACACTTGTCGGTGGCAGTTTGGGAAAAGTTGTGGATGCCATCGAACTTTCCCGCGGCACCCTTCGGATCATCCGGCAGAATCTTTTCTGGGCGTTTGTGTATAACTCCATCGGAATTCCGCTTGCGGCTCTCGGGTTATTAAGCCCGATGTTTGCAGCATTTGCCATGGGCATGAGCTCGGTGAGTGTGGTAACCAACAGTCTGAGAATTAAAAAAATATAATAATCCACAAGCAAAGTTAATAAATTTTAATATATTGACGATAACTATCAAACCAGATGACCAGGTGTATCAAAATCGACCATATGAGGCTGTAAGTTAAGGTATGTAGGAATTTAGATATCTTGACATGTTCCATTTCGGAAACCAGGCTTGCTAATTATGGTTGAAGATGTGTCGGGAAATCACTACTTATCCACCAACTTTCAACATCGATATGAATCGAGGTCAAGCAATGAAGCGTTGGAAAAACCGCGTTGCGACAGCAATGGTAGTTCTGGTGATACTTATCGTCTTTATGACCGGCTGAGCCGGATTAATAAAAACGATTAAGTAAAATAACCATGGAAAAAAAAGAAATTTTTAACGTAGATGGCATGAGTTGCAGTGGCTGTGCCGGTACTGTTCAGAGTGCACTGGTACAAGCGGACGGCGTACGTGAAGCACGTGTTGATTTTGCTGAAGGAATTGCTGAGATTACACACTCGCTTTCCGATTCGGAAATATCTGAAATTGTGACCGGTGCCGGTTACCGGGTTTCAGGAAAAAGAGAGTAAGGACCGGGAAGTGAAACTCCCCGGATTATTGTTATTTCCGGAGCCCGGAGCCATTTTATGGAAATGAACCGCAACTTATCATCCAGCAATGCTCGTGCCGGTACAAAAACCGGGATGAAAAGGTTATATCCGGCTATACCGGCTCATGCCTATCGTATCTGGTCATTTCCGTCTGTGATGCTCATCTTGCTGCTTTTTTTACCGGTTGAGTATCTGACGGATATGTATTGCCCGATGACCGGATCCGATTCGAAGCAGCAGACAACATCTTCCTGCTGCCCGGACTCGGGAAATGACGAAACCGGGTCGCACCATTCCGGAGAGGAGTGCTGCTCCTCATCCATGGCCGGCTCATCTGACGCGAATGAAGCGTGTTTATCCTGTCTGAACTGTGGATGTTTTTTTACACCATCCGATTCAAACACCGATCTGTTTACACGTGATATCAGACATACCGATATCTCAACCGGCCTGTCAGCCCCCGGCGGCCGAATCCTTTTTGAAGATTATTTTATCACTGAAAACAGAGATCCGGAGACACCAACACGTTCCGGATCGGTACCCATCTATTTGAAGAATCAGGCCTTTCTGAATTGATTCTTCCGGACCGGATTCCATCATGGAATCCCCTTTCTCCAGCACACCGGCGCCCTGTTGGCCATAAATCGTGTACTATGATTGAGTAAATAAAATACTCGTTAATAGTTGTTGCAGGTTGCCGTATATATGCAGGTATTTGTGTGCGAAAATGATGCTTAATCCCCTGTTATAATTTCCATTTTATAGAACCGGAACCATGATATCCCGAATCATCCGATTTTTTCTTGAAAACAAACTGATTGCACTATTGCTGTTTCTCGGTCTGGCGGGGTGGGGCATTGCCACCGCTCCGTTCGACTGGGATATCGATTTCCTGCCCCGCGATCCGGTCCCGGTGGATGCCATCCCCGATATCGGGGACAACCAGCAGATTATTTTCACCGACTGGCCGGGACGTTCGCCACAGGACATCGAGGATCAGATCACCTATCCGCTCACTACCCAGCTGCTGGGAATTCCAGGCGTGCGGACCATCCGCAGTAATTCGATGTTCGGCTTTTCGTCGATCAATATCATTTTCGAAGATGATATTGAATTCTACTGGAGCCGGTCCCGTATCCTGGAAAAACTGAATGCCCTTCCCGCTGATTTGCTGCCGGAGGGTGTGCAACCGGGCCTCGGCCCCGATGCCACCGCACTCGGACAAATTTTCTGGTACACGCTGGAAGGTATGGATGCTGATGGAAATCCGACCGGTGGCTGGGATCCTCAGGAATTGCGATCCATTCAGGATTTTCAGGTGCGATATGCGCTTTCCGGAGTGGAGGGCGTCTCGGAAGTTTCGAGTATCGGGGGATTTGTGAAGGAGTATCAGGTGGATATCGACCCGGTCGCCATGCGTGAAGCCGGGGTCACCGTTACCGATATCGCCGATGCGGTGCGGAGCAGCAACCTGGATGTGGGAGCGCGAACCATCGAAATGAACCGCGCGGAGTATGTGGTGCGCGGCCTCGGATATATCCAGTCACTGGAAGATCTCGAAGAGAGCGTGGTGGCCGTCAGGGAGAATACCCCCATTCGCATTAAAGATGTCGCTCATGTGGGGATGGGTCCGGCACAGCGGCGCGGCGCACTCGACAAAGCCGGGGCGGATGCGGTCGGCGGTGTTGTCGTGGCCCGGTACGGGGAAAATCCGCTGGAGGTGATCCAGAATGTGAAAGAGCAGATCGAGACGATCGCCCCCGGCCTTCCATCGAAAGAGCTGGAGGACGGCACCTTTTCACAGGTTGAAATTGTACCGTTTTACGATCGCACGGGACTCATTTACGAAACGCTGGGCACACTGGAGGAAGCCCTTTCCCTTCAGATTCTTATTACCATTATCGTGATCATCATCATGGTGATGCACCTGCGCACATCCCTCATCATATCCGTATTGCTGCCGCTGGCGGTGCTGATGAGTTTCATCATGATGAAATATGTCGGGGTGGATGCCAATGTGGTTGCGCTGGCAGGGATTGCGATCTCCATCGGGACGGTGGTCGATATGGGGATCATCCTCACCGAAAACATGCTCAAGCATATCGATGAAAAAGATCCGGAGGAAAACCTGCTGGAGACCATTTTCCGGGCGACCGCGGAGGTGAGTCCGGCGGTAATTACCGCTCTGATGACAACTATTGTCAGCTTTCTGCCGGTCTTTATGCTGGAAGCCCAGGAGGGGCGTCTGTTCGGGCCGCTGGCTTTTACAAAAACGTTTATTCTGATCGCGGCGCTGGTAATTGTCATCACATTAATCCCCGCTTTTTCGCACTGGCTGTTTTCACAACGGATTGACAGCCGCCGGTGGCTGATAATCTGGAATGGAGTGTTGATTGCCGGTGGTGTGGTCATCGCTTTTGGATTCCTGGCCTGGGCCGGGTTGGCCCTGATCGCACTTGGAGCCAACAATCTGGCGGGAATCTGGTATGAGGAGTACAAACCGTGGTCACCGTGGGTCAACAACGCAATTATTTTCCTGGCGGTGGCCTGGCTCCTGGCCGGTAACTGGCTTCCGCTTGGCCCCGAAAACCCGGTGTCGGTCAGCCTGCTGTTTATCCTGCTCATGGTGGGCATCATTTTCGGCCTGTTCTGGCTCTTTATGAGATACTATGAGCGTATTCTGGACTGGTCACTGAGGCACAAATCTGCTTTCCTGTCCATACCCGTACTGATTCTGCTGTTTGGTGTGATGAGCTGGCAGGGGTTTGATTCAACGTTCCGTTTTATTGCAAAAGGGTGGAATGCGATAGGCGTGGAAATCGAGGAGACCCGTCTCTGGTCGGCCGTTGATGAACGTTTCCCAGGCCTGGGACAGGAATTTATGCCGACACTCGATGAGGGCTCTTTTCTGCTGATGCCGACGACCATGCCGCATGTTGGCATGGAGGAGACGCTCCGGATGACACGTGAAATGGATATGCGGATCGCATCCATCCCCGAAGTGGAGACGGTGGTGGGCAAAATCGGACGGGTGGAATCGGCCCTGGATCCGGCGCCGATCTCCATGTTCGAAAATGTCATTATGTACAAAAGCGAATACAAGACGGATGAACGGGGACGCCGGGTGCGATACAAAGTGGAAAACGGGGAATTTGTCCGGGATGATGCCGGCAATCTGATTCCCGACCGCCGCGGCCGGTATTACAGACAGTGGCGGGATCATATCCAGAACCAGGATGATATCTGGACCGAGATCCTTCACGCTGCCGACATCCCGGGGGTAACATCCGCCCCGAAACTGCAACCGATTGAAACCCGGCTGATTATGCTGCAAACCGGTATGCGGGCCAATATGGGGGTTCGCGTCAGCGGGCCGGACCTGGAGACCATCGATGAATTTGCCACCAGCCTGGAGCCGGTGCTGCGTGAAGTGGAAGGCGTGCGTCCCGCTTCGGTTTTTGCCGATCGCGTAGTCGGGAAACCCTACATTGAGATAGACATTGACCGCCGGGAGATTGCACGGCACGGCCTGACCATCCGCAATGTACAGGAGGTGATAAGCACGGCGATAGGCGGGCAGATGCTCGGGATGACGGTGGAAGGCCGTGAACGATATCCGCTTCGCGTCCGATACGCCCGGGAATACAGGAACAACCCGGATGAGATGAAACGGATCCTGGTTCCGGCACCGGACGGTTCGCAGATCCCGCTTGGACAGCTGGCCGAAATCCGGTTCGAGACCGGTCCGATGAACATCCGAAGTGAAAATACCTTCCTCAATGCGTATGTCACGTTTGACGGGCAGCCGGGCGAGGCACCGGTGGATGTGGTCAACCGGGTTCGGAATCAACTGGACCGGCAGATCAGTGAAGGCAGTCTGCATGTTCCCGATGGCATCAGTTATGTGTTCGAGGGCGAATTCCGCAATCAGCAGCGGGCGGCCGAACGGTTGTCGGTGGTGCTGCCGATCACCCTGCTGATTATCTTTTTGATCATCTACTTCCAGTTCCGTTCCTCGCCGGTCACCATCATCGTGTTTTCCGGAATTGTCCTGGTATGGGCGGGCGGATTCATTCTGCTCTGGTTGTACGGAGAAAACTGGTTCTTCAATTTCTCTGTCATGGGAGTGGAAATCCGTGAATTTTTCCAGATGGGTGCCATCAACATGAGTGTGGCGGTCTGGGTCGGATTCCTGGCTCTGTTCGGCATCGCCGTAGATAACGGGGTGGTGATGGCCACCTATCTGGAGCAGCTGTTTGAGCGGAAAAGGCCGCATGACAGAGAAACGATATACGCAACAGCCATCGAAGCCGGTATGCGCAGGGTACGTCCCTGTCTGATGACCACCGGGACGACACTTCTGGCCCTGATGCCGATTCTCACGTCACCCGGGAAGGGGTCGGAGATTATGATTCCGATGGCCATCCCGATTTTCGGAGGCATGTTAATTCAGATACTGAGTCTGATTCTGGTACCGCTTCTGTATGCCCTGTGGAAAGAGAAAAGCCTGACTTTGAACCCCGTAAGCAATGAAAACCATGACTGAAATCAATAGAGCACCAAAACAAGCAAGGGTGATACGGCCGGCCGGCCTTTCGCTGATCAGTGCGATCGAAAAGGCCGGGAAAACGGGATTGGCTGCGATAGTTATAGTGATCGTTGCGGCTGCCGGGTTTCCGGCAAAAGCACAGGATGTTCCGGATCGCCCGACCCACCAGACTCACCAGTCCCACGACGCCCGGCAACCCCATCAGGCCCGGAAGGACCTGCAAGGTCAGGCAACTCAGCAATACCAGCCGGATTCTCAACCATCTGAACAATCACGCGATCCCGGACACCCGAAACTTGAGGAATACCTCCGAATCGCCGCAGAGGAGAATCCGGAGCTTCGCGTGTTGTGGCACCTGTACCGTTCCGAGCAGGAGAAAGTTACGCAGGTGGGTACGCTGCCGGATCCGGAAGTGAACATCGGATACGATTTCAATCCGATGATGCCGGAGACGGTACTCGGACGTTTTTCGATATCCGCTATGCAGATGTTCCCCTGGTTCGGAACCCTGGAGTCACGCCGGGAGATGCAGCGGGCGTCATCGGAGGCGGACCTGCAGCAGCTGAACAGCCGGCAACTGGAGCTGTATCGCGACATTCAGACTGTCTGGTTTGATCTTGCGGAGCTGCAGCGGCAAATTGAAATCGCCGAAGAGACCATCGAACTGGTTCGTGATCTGGAGACATTGGTGGAGATTCGCTACGAAACGGCGCGAACCGGCCAGGCGGACTTGCTTCGCATTCAGATGGAGGAGCAGCGGCTGCAGACCATGATCGCCAATCTGGAAGACAAGAAAAATCCGATAAAAGCACGTTTTAACTCCATGCTGAACCGGGAATCTGATGCGGATGTGCAGACGGCATCTGAGATCGGCTCTCGGCCGCTTCCCTATTCAGAAGAGGCCTTGAAAACACAAATGCTGGAGCAGAATCCACAATTCAGCCGGCTGGATGCCCGGGCGCAAATGCTTCGCGAACAGCAAAATCTGGCCCGTATGGAAGGCCGGCCGAGTTTTGGTCTCGGACTGGAGGTGATGGGGCGTGATTTCGGCCCAATGTCCATGGATCCCGATATGAAAGAAAGCTTTATCGGGATGGCAACCATCCGGGTGCCGATCTATCGGTCACGCTATAACGCCCAATACCGGCAGGCTGCCCAACAGTTGCAGGGGCTGGATTATGAACGCGTTCACACGGAAAATGCATTGCTTACCGAGCTGGAAGAATCGTTTGAACGCTTCCGGGAGACGGAGCGATCGGTGCGGTTGCTGGACGACGAACTGATTCCACGGGCCGAGCAGGCGTATGAAATCCTTGGTGATGAGTATGCCGCCGGGAATGTACGGTTCGACGAAGTGCTTCAGATGCAGCGGGAACTGCTGGACCTGGAACTGGAACGTATTGAAGCGCTGGTACGGCAGAACAAGGCGGTGATCGTGATTGAAAGCATCACGGAGATTGAGCGGATCAGCGGATTCGACAGGGATTCGAATTAAGCACACATATTATTCAAGCACCAATTTTTTAATTCATAATCATAAACACATGAAACCAACAAGAAATCACATACTTATCGGAGCGGGCCTTGTCCTGACGGGTTTACTGCTCGGCTGGATCTTGTTTGCAGGCCCGGCGGATCACGAACATGATGACGCGGAACACACGCACGATCACGAGTTGGCCGAATCGGCACAAAATGGGGAGGAGGTGTGGACCTGTTCCATGCACCCTTCGGTCAGGGAGGATGGCCCGGGACAGTGCCCGATTTGCGGAATGGATCTGATCCCGGCATCCTCTGAGGAACGGGAGGATGACTATTCGATGGTGATGACCGAATCGGCGATTCAACTGGCGAATATCCAGACCGTGCCGGTCCGGTTTGACATCCCGGTAAGAGAGGTCACCATGCCGGGACGTGTGAAGGTGGACGAACGCCGGATCACCAACATCACCACACACTTCTCCGGCCGTGTTCTCGAAACCAAAATTGATTTTACCGGAGCGTCAATCAGCAGGGGCGAGCCGATGGCAACCGTCTATTCCCCGGAACTGGTTACCGCACAACGGGAACTGCTGGAGGCTGCCCGCCAGCGTGAACGGAATCCCCGGTTGTATGAATCGACCCGTCAAAAATTCCGTTTTTGGGAATTCACCGATGA
>SLLW01000202.1 GCA_007133875.1 Balneolales bacterium
CACCGCCAGCGTCCAGCTGTTGCCGCCGGCCACACTTGTGGCTCTGATCGGTACCGGTGTCAACGAGCTGGTAATCAGCATGGCACTCGCCACCCTCGTCTCCCTGATCGTCGGCATCACCACCGCCAAAATCTATGAGCGGTTCCACCATGAGGATCCGCACACGGAGAACATTCCGGACGATCAAAAAAGTGAGGCCTGATTCATGCAAACCATTGCCGCATTTGTCCTTCCCCTGATCATTGTGATGATCCCGCTCTATGGCCTCATCAAAAAAGTACCCGTTTACGAGGTCTTTGTGGATGGTGCCAAAGAGGGCTTCCAGATCGGCGTGCGCATCATCCCGTATCTGGTTGCCATTCTGTTTGCTATCGGCATGTTTCGTGAAAGCGGGGCGATGGACTTTTTCATGGCGGCTCTTGGGCCGGTCCTCGGATGGGTCGGATTTCCGGTCGAGGTATTGCCGATGGCGATATTCCGCCCGCTTACCGGCAGCGGATCGGTTGGCGTACTGGCCGACATGGTTGCGGCTTATGGCGAGGATTCGCTGTTTGTCAAGATGGCGGCGACCATGTTCGGATCGACGGAAACCACATTTTACGTGCTGGCGGTCTATTTCGGCGCCGTCGGCATCCGGCGCGTCAAATATGCTGTCCAGACCGGGCTGATCGCCGACCTGGCCGGCATCATCGCATCGGTCGTCATTGTTTATATCCTTTTCGGATGACGGGGATCCGGATCCCAAAACCGGTTGGTTGCCTTACTGGAAAATCTTTTTACTGACAGATTTACTTACTAATCTATTTACTCACATCTTTACTGACAGATCGCCTGACTCGTCGATTGCCTTACGCCAACGCCCGCAGTGCCCGGATCCGCTCGGCCACCGGCGGATGCGAATAGTTCAAAAAGACATGAAACGGATGGGGCGTCAGGTTCGAGAGGTTGTCGGCGGAGAGTTTTTTCAGGACGGCAATCATGCTGCCGGGATCGCCTGTTGTTTCAGCGGCAAACCGATCGGCCTCAAACTCATGCTTCCGGGAGACAACCTGCATCACCACCGACAGGACCATTTCGATGGGGGCATAGAGCAGCCCGAAAAATACCAGGCCGGCATAAACCGAAATCTCCTGCATGAAAAACGCCTCGTGGAGGCCCGGCATCCGGATAAACAGTGACAACAGAAACAGCATCACCCCGGTATGCAGAAAGCTGATGACCATATTTTTCGGGATGTGCTTTTTCTTGAAGTGTCCAACCTCGTGTGCCAGTACGGCGACCAGCTCGGGGACCGTATGGTTTTCTATCAGGGTATCAAACAAGGCAATCCGTTTGTTTTTGCCGAAACCGGTGAAAAATGCATTGGATTTACTCGATCGCCGG
This sequence comes from Balneolales bacterium, assembly GCA_007133875.1. GTDB lineage: Bacteria > Bacteroidota > Rhodothermia > Balneolales > Natronogracilivirgulaceae > SLLW01. The sequence continues at coordinate 1,384 of SLLW01000202.1, forward strand.
GAGCCGTCAATGGTGTAAATCCCGCGAAGCGGAAATGACACCCGGTCGGCATAGTCCAGAATGGCCTGTTTGAGTTCGCCATCCTCAAGCGGTACAAATTTGTTGAAGAGCGGCATGATCCATGTTGGTGCAATAAACTGTACAAACAGCGTGAAAATAATCACCACAATCCAGGCGTATACCCACGCTTCGGCGCCCAGGAATTCAAAAATGGCAATGACTCCGGCCAGCAGCGGTCCACCCAGCAGTACCAGCAGCAGGATTCCCTTGAGGAGGTCGGTCACAAATGTAGCCGGAGTGGTTTTGTTGAAGCCGAACCGTTCTTCAATCACAAATGTGGAGTAGATGGAAAAAGGCAGAGAGAGGATTCTCTGGCCCAGCATCAGCAAACCGACAAAAATGAGTCCGGTGACGATGGTCCCGTAACCCAGGTCACGGGCAAACTGATCCACCCAGTTGAATCCCCCCGCAAACCAGAACACCAACAATACCACAATGCTGAATGTGGAGGAGATGATGCCGAACCGTGTGTTGGTCCGGGTGTACTCCTGTGATTTCCGGTATTTCTCCTCGTCACAGACATCACGAAACTCCCCGGGCATTGGCTTTTTCAATGCCTTGAGATTGAGGAGATCGGAGATCAGGTTCAGCAAGTAATTGGCGGCAAGCGCCGCCAGGATAATGACCGCGAAAATATTCATAGTCAGGAGATTCCGGAATGATTATTCGCCGCCGAGCAGGTTCTTTATTTTGGACCAGACCCCGCGTTTCTTTCCGACCGCTTTGTTCACACGCTCCATATTGGGTGATGTGATGTTATCAAACAGCTCTTTGCGTTCGGCTTCCTTTCCGGATGGTTTCTGTTTTCTGCCGGATCCCGATTTGTCGGGGGCACTGCCTTTTCCTCGCTGAGGTGCTCTTCGCCGGCCTCCGCCTTTTCCGGGAGCACTCTCCTGCTCCCCTTTGGAAGGACCACGGCCACGCCCGCTTTTTCCTCCGCGGGTATCCTGACGCCCTTTTGCGCCATCATCCGCTGCGGCCTCCCGGGCAGGTTGTTTACCGGATTTCTCTCCGTCCTGCTTTTTTCCTCCACTGCTACGCGATCCTTTCCCAGGTCCGCGGTTTCCACCCGGACGCTTGCGGCCACGGCGGCGTTTCGGCCTTTCATCCGTATCCTTATCGCCCCCTGATGCCTGTTGTCTGGCCTCTGCATCTGATGGCGCTTTCTCTGGTTTGCCGGGCGCATCTTTGGGCCCTTTTTGTGCTGACTTTGGTTTTCCGGCTACCGGCTCCTTCTTATCGGTTTCGGGGTCCTTCTTTCCGGCTACCGGCTCCTTTTTATCGGATCCGGCGCTATCCTGCTTCGGGCGGCCAGGTTTATTACGCGATCCACCATCCCGGCTTTTCTGGCGAGATCGGCCACCCTGATCCTTACCCTCTGGCCGCTCCTTATTCCCTCCGATATCAGGCACTTCCAGTTTCGCAATTTTAGAGTCCATCGCACGGATGATATTCTCCATGTAGCGGCGATCCTGTCCGGATACCAGGGTAATGGCATCACCGGTAGACTCGGCGCGGGCGGTCCGGCCGATACGATGCACATAATCCTCGACATCGTGCGGGACAGAGAAATTGATGATATGGGAGATTCCCTCGACATCAATACCACGGGCCATCACATCGGTGGCTACAATAATCCGAAATTCGCCCTTTCGGAAACTTTCAAGGGCTCGTTCCCTCTCCGCCTGGGTCCGGTCCCCATGGATGCTGGTGACACTGGCTCCCTTTCGGGTCAGTTCCCGGGTGAGTTTGTCCACAGCACGTTTTGTGGACATGAATATGATGGCTGACGGCCACTTCTCTGTTTCAAACAGATGCAGTACCAAAGGCAGCTTGTCCCGTTCTTCGACATAATACATCCCCTGTGTGACACCTTCGGCGGCCTTATTGGACGGTGCCATATTCACCCGCTCGGGGTTGTTCATCATCTTTTGAGCGAGTTGTGCGATTTTCTGCGGCATGGTTGCCGAAAAGAGGAGTGTCTGGCGCTCTTTAGGCAGGCTGCTTACAATTTGGGTGATGTCGGGTATGAATCCCATATCCAGCATCCGGTCGGCTTCATCAAGAATCAGGAAGTCGAGGTTGCTGAAGTCCACATCATGGATTTTCATGTGGTCGAGCAGACGTCCGGGAGTGGCCACAATAATACTGGTGCCCCGGTTGAGGGCCTTTTCCTGGCGTGACCAGTCGTCACCACCATACACTTTTGCTGTAGAGAGTCCGGTGTGGTACCCGATGGCAAAAAATGCTTCGTCTACCTGTCCGGCAAGCTCACGGGTCGGTGTAATTACAAGGGCGCGAATTCCTTTCTCGCCCTGTTTTCTTTTTTCAGAAAGTTTTTCAAGCACAGGGATTGCGAAGGCAGCCGTTTTTCCGGTGCCGGTCTGCGCGGAAGCCAGTATATCGCGGCCTTCCATAATGAGTGAAATACAAGCTTCCTGAATTGGGGTGGGCTTTTCAAACCCCATATCCCGCAATCCGTTTAGTACCTCTTCGTGGAGGTTGAATTTATCAA
>SLLW01000010.1 GCA_007133875.1 Balneolales bacterium
AGGAGAGCGCAACAATACTGGCTCCGTCATTGAGGGCATCCTCATCTTCACAGGCCTGCAATATCTTATGGAGAGATATCGCAGAAATTTCCAGGGTTTGTTGAAAAAGTTTATAGTTGAGGTTTTGATACGCAATCCCTTTTCTGACATTTGGCGACATACCGATGGCATGCAGGACAAAATCGAGTTTTCCGCTATTCTTTTTTACCTTCTTAATCAGCTCAGTAACCTCTTTGAAGTCAGAAGCATCACAGGGAATTATTTCGGAATTTGTTTTTTCAGCAAGTTTTTGAAGTTTGCCAAGTCGTAATGCTATCGGAGCATTGCTGAGGGTAAACGTTGCACCTTCTCTGTGGCACGCTTCGGCAACACTCCAGGCGATGCTGCGTTCATCAAGGGCACCAAAAATAAGGCCTTTTTTTCCTTCTAAAAGATTATAACTCTTTGAGTTGTCCATGCTTCAGATTGTTTTTGCTGACGATACATTTATGATGCCCTAAAGTAGGTAAAAACCGGAGACGTAACAAACCGTGCTTTCATGTGTGGATAAACTGTTTATTACTAAAAGAAATAATTGATTTGAGGCGATATTCTGCATATTTTTCCAGACTTTGCAGATCATATGTACATCCAATCATCTCCATCGTATTGAAACGGACATCATAATCCATGTTTGAAGATCTCTCCAGCAAGTTAGAGAATGCGTTTAAGTCGGTGACCGGCCAGGCGCGTCTGAGCGATATTAATGTCGCCGAGACGGTGAGAGAGATACGCCGGGCACTGCTGGACGCGGATGTTAATTATGATGTGGCCCGTTCCATTACGGCTGCGGTGAAAGAGAAGGCCCTTGGACAAGGGGTCGTTGCCAGCGTAACTCCGGGCCAGCAGTTCACCAAGATTGTCTATGACGAATTGGTGAGAGTCCTTGGAGAAGAGCGTGAGGAAATAACGTTCAGCCAAACTCCACCGACCGTTATTTTGATTGCTGGTCTGCAGGGTTCCGGTAAAACGACATTCTCCGCAAAACTTGCAAAATGGCTGAAAGACCAGGGAAAAAATCCAATGCTTGCAGCGGCTGATGTCTACAGGCCCGCTGCCGTGGATCAGCTTAAAACCCTTGGCGGTCAGATCGATGTGCCCGTTTATTCCATCGATGAGAAAGATGCATTGCGAACCGCGCGGGAATCGGTTGCCGAAGCGAAAAAGAATGCACGGGATGTGCTCATCATTGATACCGCCGGTCGGATGCATGTCGATGAGCATATGATGAACGAAGTATCTGAAATTAAAAAGGCGGTAAATGCAACCGAAGTCCTGTTTGTCGTGGATTCCATGACCGGACAGGATGCCGTGAATACAGCACGTGAATTCGATCAGCAGATTGATTTTAATGGTGTGGTATTGACGAAACTTGATGGCGATACCCGTGGCGGTGCCGCGATATCGATCAGAACGGTAGTCAACAAACCGATCAAGTTCATGAGTACCGGCGAGAGCATGGATACGATCTCCCCGTTTTATCCCGACAGAATGGCACAACGTATTCTCGGGATGGGAGATGTGGTCTCGCTTGTAGAGAAAGCGCAGGAGCAGTACGACGAGGTCCAGGCCAGAAAACTGCAATCCAAAATCTCTTCCAATACCTTTAACCTGGAAGATTTTTATGGTCAGATGCAGCAGATCAAAAAAATGGGATCGATGAAGGATCTGGTCGGCATGATTCCCGGAATGAGCAAACAACTGGGTGATTCCGAAATTGATGACGAGGCCCTGAAACCGGTTGAGGCCATCATCAATTCCATGACCATAGACGAACGACGCAAACCGCAATTAATTAACGGAAGCCGTCGTAAGAGAATAGCAAATGGTTCCGGTACCACTGTTAAAGAGGTTAATGATCTTCTCAAACAATTCAATCAAATGAAGAAAATGATGAAGACCATGACCAAAATGAGTAAAATGGGCCGGGCCATGGAGGGCTTAAAAAACCTGACCGGACAACAAAAATTACAATAGGAACAACCATAAAACCTTTTCAGGAGCAAAAAATTGGTTAAGATTAGATTACAACGACACGGCAGAAAAAAACTTCCTTACTACCATATCGTAGTAGCAGATCTCCGGTCAAAGCGTGATGGCCGTATTATTGAAGATTTGGGAAGATTTAGTCCTACTCAAGAACCGTCGCTTGTTCGTCTCGAGCAAGACCGGGTCATTCATTGGCTAAAAAATGGTGCTCAACCTACCGACACTGTGCGGTCTATCCTGAAAAAAGAGGGTATTTATTATCGACTGCACCTCGAACGCTGGGGAAAATCCGTTACCGAAATTGATGAAACCATCTCCCAGTGGAAAGAGGACCGCCAGAAAAGTCAGAAACCGGCGGACACCAAGGCGCAGCGCATGAAAGCTCAGCTTAAAGCTGAGGAAGAGGCATTTAAAAAAGAGCAGGAAACCCGTGCCAGGGAAGAGGCTGAAAAGGCTAAAGCGGAAGCCGAAGCTGCCAAAAAAGCTGAGGAAGAAGCAGCTGCAGCGGAAGAAGTAAAAGCTGAAGAGCCAAAGGCGGAAGAAGCAAAAGCCGATGAAAAGGCCGATGATGCCCCCGCAGCTGCAGAGAAATCTGAAAAAGCGGAAGTGACTGCTGAAACCAAAGCGGAAGAAAAAGCGGAAACCACGGAAAAGCCTAAGGCTGAAGCGAAAAAAGAAGAAGAAAAAAAGCCGGAAGCCGATAAAGCCGAAGCCAAGGAAGAGCCAAAGAAAGAAGCCAAGGCCGAAAAAACGGAAGAAAAAGAAGCCAAGGCCGAAAAAAAGGCTGAAAGTAAAGAGGATGAATCCGCCGGTAAGAAGGAAGAAGCGGCTGATGAAGCTTCTGACAAAAAAGATTCTGAAGAAGAAAAAAAGAAGTAATTCCCTCAGAGGATTACTCCGGAACATCGCACTATGGCAAATACGTCAAACCCCGGCTTGTATGAATTAGGGGTTGTTGTCAAAGCCCACGGAACAAATGGTGGGTTCCTTTTGGAGGCGAGTAGTCCGGAAATTCCGCTGAAGGAAGAGGATGTTATTTATATCCGCCACCCCGAAAGTCAGTGGGTACCGTATCGAATTAATGATATTCGCCTGCACAATGATCGGAAACGGATATTGTTCTTTGTCAAACTGGAAGGAATCCAATCGCGAACCGAAGCGGAATCGCTCAGGGAGAAACGGGTGATGACTGACCGGTTGCTTGAAGCCCCCGAACAGGAGGTTTCGATTATTGGTTACCAGGTCTGTCGGGATGACCATTCGCTGGTCGGAAGTGTCATGGATGTCATACAGACACCCGCTAACGACATTCTTGTGGTTCAAACCGATGAGAAGGATATTCTGATACCTCAGGTTGACGAATATGTGAAAGCAACAGATAAGGAGTTAAAGCAGATCATCGTTAAAAATATCTCTGATCTGGAAACTTTATAGATGCAGGATTCACCGGAGTCACACATGAGAATGGATATCATATCTGCTGTACCCGAATTGCTGACCGGTCCGCTGGATCACAGCATTGTAGGCAGAGCCCGGAAATCCAACAAGGTGGAAATCGTTGTTCATGATCTTCGTCACTATTCAACCGACAAACATCACAAAATTGATGATTATCCCTTTGGAGGCGGCGCCGGACTGGTAATGAGTCCACAGCCGATTTTCGACTGTATTGAAAAGCTCACATCGGAAAGGGAATATGATGCCGTGCTGTTCCCGACTCCGGATGCACCTGTTCTCGATCAGCAAACCGTCAACCAACTTTCACTGCATCAAAATATCATAATTTTATGCGGTCATTATAAGGGGGTTGACCAGCGTGTACGTGATGAATTGATCACCAAGGAATTTTCTATTGGTGATTATGTGCTGTCCGGAGGTGAACTGCCCGCTCTGGTGATGACAGATGCCATTGTGAGATTGTTGCC
>SLLW01000377.1 GCA_007133875.1 Balneolales bacterium
ACACGTTTCAGAGGTTTCCTATGGGTTTGATGCAAAAACTTAGATCCAGTACCAAGTACATCATTTGGCTACTTATTCTCTCATTTGGCCTGCTTTGGGTACTGGCAGATACCCAGGTATTTGACGCGATGATGGCCGGCCCCCGCAATATGGGCGAAGTGAACAGCGAAACTGTTACATACGCTGAGTTCAATCAGCGTGTAAACATGTTCACCGAACAGCACAGGGAGCAGACCGGCGGGAGTCCTGACAGCGAAGTGCGGGCTCAGTATGAAGAGATGGCCTGGGAGCAGCTGATTGTTGATAAAATCCTCAAGCAGAAGATGAACGATATGGGGATTATGGTTACCGACAGCGAACTGGTGGATATGGTTACGGGAGATAACCCGGATCCCTTTATCCGGCAGCAGTTTACGCGCGAAGACGGAACCATTGACCGGGTGGCTCTGCAGAATGCCATCGAATCACCGGAAAACCGCGAAATCTGGATCATGATCGAACAGCAGCTCCGTGAACAACGCCGCCAGCAAAAGCTCAATCAGTATCTGGAAGCTTCGCTCCGTGTCAGTGATTTTGAAATTCAGCAACATTACAAAAAAGAGAACAGCCATGCTGATTTCCGGTATGTCCGTTTTCCCTATTCTGATGTTTCAAGTGATGAAATTGAAGTAACCGATTCTGAAATTCGTAATTTCTACAACAATAACGAACACCGGTTTCAGAGAAACAAGTCGTGGCGTTTTTCTTATGTGACCTTCTCAATCGCACCGACTCCGGAGGACACCATGCGAGTCATCAATCGGCTGGCCGACCTGCGGGATGATTTTCGCCAGGCTGATGATACAGAGCGGTTCCTGAGACAGAATTACTCTGAAACCAGCTATTTCGACAGTTTCCTGAGGCCCGATGAAGTTCGTCGTGAACATCTGCGAGCATTTGAACTGGACCTTGATGAGGTAAGTGAACCGTATGTTTACAATAACCGTGTCCATATGGTCCGGTTGCTGGAAGAGCGTCCGTCTGATCAAACATATGTCCGGGTTCGGCAAATTCGTTTGCGGGACAATGAACAAGACCGCGAGCTGGCTGATGAAATTGTCAACCGTGCCCGGGAGGGAGAATCATTTGCCGAATTGGCACGTACATACTCCCGGCACAGTGCATCGGCCAACCGCGGAGGTGAAGTCGGATACCTCGCACGTGATGACAGGCCCGCTGCTCTGGCAAATGCCATTTTTGCTGCTGATCCGGGATCAATCGTAGGCCCCGTTGATGGTGATGACGGCGTATATCTCTTTGAAGTTGTTAACCGAACCAACCGTGATATCCGCTTTGCCGATTTGAGCAGGGATGTTGAAGCAGATCCTTTTGAGACCGTTCAGCGCCTGGCTAACGAAGCCGAGGATTTTCAGTATTTTGCCGAATCCGATGGTTTCAGGGATGAAGCTGAGCGCAGCGGTTATACCGTCGAGGAAGGTGTTGCTACCGAAGGAAACCCGTTTATTTCAGGCCTTGGACAAAGCCGGATCATACTAAATGAATTGGCACCATTGAGGAGAGGTGACATTTCGGATGTTATCGAAACCGAAGATATGTTTATCGTTTTCCGGGTGGAAGAAGTGATTCCCGAAGGAACCCGTCCGCTCGAAGAGGTTCGCTCCCAGGTTGAGTCCCTTGTGCGTGACCGTAACCGCAAAGAGGTTCTTACACAACGTGTGAGTGAAATGCTTGACGGTAGCGCAACACTTGAAGAGCTTGCCGAACAGAGCGGCAGAGAAATTCGTGAAATTGACCGGATTCGATTGAGTTCCTCAACGGTTCCCGGTGTTGGCCGTGAGCCGAAGCTGGTGGGTGCCGCATTTGCCCTTCCGGAAGGGGAGCGCTCTCCTGCCATCGATGGTAATAATGCCGTGTTTGTACTCGTCGTCGATAGCCGTACCATGGCTGACCCGACCGCCATAACCAGCGCTGATCGCCGTGAAATCCGTGAACGCCTTCAGCAACAGAAAAACAGTGCATTTAGTGAAGTCTGGGTCGACCGGCTTAAATCCGGTGCTGATATCCGTGACTTCCGCACACAACAAAGGATGATGCAGCCTCAGGCTCCGCCGATGTAATTCTTCCTTCATTTATTGATATAATACCGACAGGGACCGCCCTCTTGCGGGCTGTCCCGACCGGTTATGAGCTTTTCTTCGACTGATACGAAACGAATGAAGCGGGCGCTCAAACTCGCTGAAAGAGGAAAAGGATATGCAGCTCCCAATCCTTTGGTGGGTTGCGTAATCTATTCCAGGGAAGGAGTGCTTATTGGAGAGGGGTACCATGAACGCTATGGTCAGGCTCACGCTGAAATTAACGCGCTCAATCAGATAAAAGATGCATCCGACCTTTTGGATGCCACCGCTTATGTCACCCTTGAGCCATGTTCGCATCATGGTAAAACACCGCCATGCGCCCGGGAGCTGGGCAAGTATCCCCTGAAACGGGTAGTTGTAGCTATGGAGGATCCGAATCCGAAAGTCAACGGGAAAGGCCTGGCTTATCTCAGTTCCCAGGGAATCACGGTAGAAACCGGTTTGCTGGAAGAAGAAGCACGAAAACTGAACGAGGTGTTCCTGTTTAACATGCGGTTTGGAAAACCGTTTGTGATTTTAAAAGTAGCGCAAACCATCGATGGATATATCGCTGCTCCGGATGGAGACTCCCGCTGGATTACCTGCCAGAAATCGCGAAAAAAAGTACACCAGTGGCGTAGTGAATATGATGCGGTTATGGTCGGCAGAAATACCGCAATGCTGGATAACCCCAGGCTGACGGTACGGCATGTCAGTGGCCGGCAACCCAAGCGAATTGTTATCGACGGACCGGAAACGCTGCCCGATGAGTTGCATCTTTTCAGTGATATCCATGAGGACAAAACCATCCGTGTGACCTATAACCCGGGCCCGCCGGCGGAAGTGTCTGATCCGGCATTGAATATACTGCAACCGGATTACTTCCATGGAGAAACCGTCAGAGTTTCTGAAATTGACGGTCACGTCAATCTGGAGCAGGCCATCAACAGGATCGGCGAACTTGGCATCTCTTCCATACTTGTGGAAGCCGGAAATAACCTGGCATCAGCCCTGGTAAGGGAAAACCTTGTAGATAAACTCCATCTGTTTATCGCGCCGAAAATGCTGGGTGGCGGAACCCGAAGTTTTTTGGGGCTTGGCATTGAGCGCATGAGTGAAATCATCGATTTTCGCTCGGGAGAGTGGAAAAAAATTGGCGAAGATATGCTATTTACAGGATATTTTTAGTGCCTTCGTTCAACGGCGGGTCAATAGAAAATGTGAGGAGATATTATGTTTAACGGAATTATTGAAGAACTTGGAACCGTCACATCAGTGAAGGATATTGGGGGAGGTAAAGAACTCTCCATCAGTTGCAAACTGTCATCAGAGATGAAAGTGGATAACAGTTTGTGTGTAAATGGTGTTTGCCAGACAGTCGTCCGGCAGGAAAAAGACACCGTATCGGTCCAGGTGATCGAGGAAACCCTCAGGAAAACGGCACTGGGCAGTTTAAAGCCGGGATCAAATGTGAATCTTGAGCGGTCGCTGACCATGGCCCAGCGAATTGACGGTCACATCGTTCAGGGACATGTTGACACCACAGGAGAGGTAGTCGATGTCCGGAAAGAAGGCACAAATTGGCTTTATACCATCGCTTTTACACCCGAATGGCGGGATCTGGTGGTAGGACGCGGAAGCATTGCCATTGACGGAATCAGCCTTACCATCGCCAGGGAAACCGGTAATACGTTTACCGTAGCCATCATCCCATACACCTGGGAAAACACGGTTATCAAGGATCGTAAAAAGGGTGATCTTGTTAATCTGGAGTTAAAAAAAAAAAAAAAATATGTGCTCCGGTTTATGCAGAACAGGGAAC
>SLLW01000169.1 GCA_007133875.1 Balneolales bacterium
CGACGTTTTGTGATTTCTCGATCTAATTCACACTTATGAAGCCGTATCGGCTTTATCTCCGGACTTGAGCTTTCTGACAAATGCGCCTGTTTGGGCTATCCAATCATCGTCAGGATACACCGAACGGATATAGTCTATCAGTGCACTGCCGACAATAAATCCATCCACCCCGGCGGAGATTGCCATGGCATCCTCATGAGATTGAATTCCGAATCCTATCATGACAGGATTTGCGGAGATATTGGATGTGACCCTGCGTATAAACGATTCAACCGATCGACTCACTTCCCCGCCATCTCTTGCTCCGGTTACCCCGGTTACGGAGACACAGTAGACAAAACCACGACTCGCTTTATCGATGAGTTTCATCCGGTCATCGCTTGTGTTAGGTGCCACAAGATATATCGGATCAATGCCGAATGTGTCGCACAACTCGGTTAATTCATTAAGTTCACCGGGCGGCACATCAGGTAGTATGACCCCATCTACCCCCACTTCAGCAGCTTTTCTGAAAAATGGTTCCAAACCGTATCGAAGTACGGGATTAATATAACCCATCAGAACAATGGGGATTTGGGAGTGGGTTCGAATCTCTTTGACCTGTTCAAAGATGCTATTGATTGTGATACCCTGATCAAGGGCTACTTTACTGGCATACTGAATGGTTGGGCCGTCGGCAAGCGGATCACTGAACGGCATCCCCAATTCAATGATATCGGCACCCGCTGATTCCAGTTCCCCGATCAGTTCTACCGTCCGGGTACGATCCGGATATCCTGCCGTGATAAACAGGCTCATGATTTTTTGTCCGTTTACCCTGTTGTTGAACAGGGAGACAATTCGGCTCTCTTTTCGCATGATTATAAATATTTTGAGATGGTTTCCATATCCTTGTCCCCACGGCCGGAACAGTTGATAATTACAATTTCATCGGACCGTGTTTGTGGCATTAATTTGTTGAGGTATGCGATCGCGTGAGCCGTCTCAAGAGCTGGTATGATCCCTTCCAGGGAGGAGAGTAATTTCACCCCTTCTACCGCTTCGCTATCTGTGATGGCATGATATGCCACCCGGCCATTATCGTGCATGTAAGAGTGTTCCGGTCCGACCCCCGGATAATCGAGTCCGGCGCTGATGGAGTGTGCTTCGGAAATTTGTCCGTGCTGGGTCTGAAGCAGATAGCTCATAGACCCGTGGAGGATTCCCGGATACCCGTTGCTCAGAGTCGCCGCATGCCGCGAGGACTGAATGCCTTCGCCGGCAGCTTCAATTCCATGCATCTGTACTTCCGGATATCCGATCATGGGATAAAACATACCAATGGCATTGGATCCACCGCCAATACAGGCTACGAGATGGTCAGGAAGCCTCCCTTCTGCCTCAAGGCACTGGTCCATGGTTTCGGTGCCGATGACCGATTGAAACTCCCGGACCATTTGCGGATAGGGATGCGGCCCGACAGCAGATCCGATGATATAAAAGGTGTCATCCACATTACTAACCCAGTCACGAATCGCTTCATTGATTGCATTACTCAATGTTTTTGCACCGGACTCGACCGGCCTGACTTCTGCTCCAAGAAGTTGTATCCGATCGACATTAAGTTTCTGCCGCTTAATGTCTTCCGCACCCATGTAAATAATGCAAGGCATCCCGAAGTGGGCACACACCGTAGCGGTAGCAACACCGTGCTGTCCCGCACCGGTTTCGGCAATAATGCGGGTTTTTCCCATTTTGCGGGCCAAAAGTACTTGTCCGATGGCATTGTTGATTTTATGGGCTCCGGTATGGCAGAGATCTTCCCTTTTCAGGTAGATCCGGGCCTTGCCAAAGTGTTCGGTCAGGCGGCCGGTATAGGTAAGCGGAGTTTCCCTGCCGACATATTCCTTCAGCAAATTGGAAAATTGCTGTTGAAATTGCTCTTCTTCGCGGGCTTCCCGGAACGCTGTATTCAGTTCCTCAAGTGCGGGTATCAGAATTTCCGGCACAAAGCGTCCTCCAAATTTTCCGAAGAATCCCCGTTTGTCGGGAACGGTCGTTTGTTCTGTTTGTGATGACATCATGGTGTTGTTATGCGTGAATCGTCTAAAATGCGTGATATATGTATGCGTGAAAAAAAATCGTGTTAAACGAATGATGGCCGGAGATTAGCTGTCGGCCTCGTTCCATTCATTCCACAGGTCCATAAAGTTCTGAATTTTGTCAAAATCCTTGATTCCGGGTGACATTTCAAGGCTGCTGGACAAGTCGATGGCAAAGGGCCTGACTTCGGTGACGGCAGCAATGACATTATCAGCGCTGATTCCGCCGGCCAAAAAACAGGGGGTGTCTGATTTAAGTTTTGTCACCAATGACCAATTCCACTCCTTTCCGGTTCCCCCATACTGCCTCGAATCGTATGCATCAAACATGAAATATGCCGCAATTCCTTTCCACTCCTCAAGTTTACGCTGTATCGCGGCCAGATCGTCTTCCCCTTTGAGGCGGAAAACTTTAATTATCGGTTTATTCAACTGACGGGCCATTTCCGGTTCTTCATCTCCATGAAGCTGTATCAAATCGATTCCGGCACGTTCAACAACCTGGTTAATCTCATCCATCGGCTGGTTTACGAACACACCTATCTTCTCCGGCCCTTCAATCCACCCGTTAATTTCGGATGCATTCCGCGGTGTGATATAACGCGGGCTTCCGGGATAGAAAATAAAACCGAGATAATCTACCAGGGCCCCGGCGGCATACCGGGCATCCTCAAGGGTTGTAATTCCACAAATTTTTAATCGTGTCTTCTGATTACTCATCTTTTGAATCTTTCATGACTGTTAAAAAAAATTACCCGGGATCAGGGGATATCGGTAAAAGGTGACCGTATCCGGAAGAGCTCCTCGCCTGGATTTTGGGCTTTCATAAAGCGTTCCCCGATTAATGCACTTTGGATTCCATTTTGTTGTAACATGACAAGATCGCCGGGTTCGCTGAGCCCACTTTCTGAAACTCTTATCACTCCCCCGGGCGCCTTTGAGAGCAACTCCACACCCCTGTGCAGATCTACTTCAAACGTATCGAGATTCCGGTTATTGACCCCAACCACCGAAACACGCCCGAAATCAAGCCGGTCCCAGTCAGCCTCATCATAACACTCAACCAGAACCTGCAGTCCGCATTCGGTCGCGGCATCGTGCAATTCGTTTAACTGACTCCCATCCGTGATTTTTACAATCAGTAAAATGGCATCTGCACCCCATGCGCGGGCCTCTTCAATCTGATAGAAATCAATGATAAAATCCTTGCGAAGTACCGGCACGCTGGCAACAGCAGATACTTCTTGTAAATATGGCAGTGTCCCCTGGAAAAAGGGTTCGTTTGTTAAAACCGATATGGCGGCAGCTCCGTTTTCAAGATATGACTGAGCGATTACCACCGGGTTGAAGTCTTTTCGCAAGATCCCCTTTGACGGAGAGGCTTTTTTTATTTCGGCAATGACCGAAACTTGATCAGTCTGATTCAGTGCTTTTCTGAAATCGCGCCGTGGCCTGACATATTCGGCAAAGGAGTTAAAGGCATCGGCAGAAATTTTCTTCTTTCGGTTGCTGATGTCTTCACGGGTTTGTGTTACAATTTTTTCTAGTATGGACGCCACGGTAACTTGCTTTAAATGAAAAAGGAATTCAGGGGTTCAGGCTGATGTTGCTTTTAAATCGGAAGTACATTGTGCAAACCTTGTCAGTGTATTTCTGGCTTCACCTGACGCCAGGCTCTCCTCAGCGGCCAAGGACGCTTCCTGGATATCCTCCATGAGTCCGGATGCATGGATTGCAAATGTAGCATTCAACAAAACAATTTCCCGATGCGCCCGCGGAGCTTCATCATCTAAAATAGCCCGGATTATGAGCGCATTATCTTCCGGTGATCCCCCTTTAAGCTTCTC
>SLLW01000207.1 GCA_007133875.1 Balneolales bacterium
AGTTCGGGATGCCGAACTTCGTCTATGACACCCCGGTGTATCGAGGTGCGTTCGTACAGTGGACGAATCGTCCAGGAGGATATGGTAGATAACTTGCCGCTCATCAGCCAATAAAATTATTTCAGTCTGGACTAAAAGTGGAAAAACGAAATAATCGTTCCATCGCGCTAATCCCTCTTCAAAATGTCGGGAAACCGGTAATTAAATTTAATAATTGTGGAAAATTCCCTATTATTCTTCATTGTTTTCGATATGTTAATGTAATCTGAATGAGTAATTCTTATGCTCGTTGGTTCGGTCAGGTTCCGCCCGGCGATACGACTTTCATGCAGGCCCATATAACTACTTAAGTCGTTATATTTCTTATTGTTCGGGTGTTTTATAAATACCGGGACAATTATTACATTAGACATTTATTATTAACGTTCTTTTCCTGACATGTCCAAAAAACAGACCATTTATGATGTTGCCCGAACTGCAAATGTGGCAATTTCAACCGTTTCAAGAGTGCTCAATGGTTCTCCTTATGTATCCAAAGGGACCAAAGAGCGGGTTCAGAAGGCTATCGATGAACTTGATTTCCGGCCACAGGTAAATGCACGGAAACTGGCCCGGCGCGAGGCACAAATTATCGCTGTTGCCCTCCCGACATTCACAACGCCGTTTTTCAACGAGGTTCTGAAAGGGGTCAAGGATCAGTTGAAAGAGACGGATCTTGATATCATCATCTATAATACCGGTTCAGAGAACTCCGAAGAATCGTTCAAAAAATTCCTCGATCGCGGCATTCCTGATGCGCTTCTCATTTTTTCGATCACTATTGACGAAAGTATTGCAAAACGGCTTAAAAACGCCCAAATCCCGGTTGTCCTGGTCGGAACCCGTCACGAAGCGTTCAATTATATCTATTGGAACAACTATAAAGGCGGATATATGGCAGGGGAGCACCTTGTCAAAGAGGGCTACAAACGGATCGGGATGGTCCGCTCACACAGCAAGTCGCCGGTTGCCGATTCCCGGGAGAAAGGGTTCCGGGAAGTATTGGTCGAAAAGAAACTGCCCATGGACGAAAAGTTTTTTGTCACCGGCATTACCCGGAAACATTCGGGCTACAGCGAGGAAGCAGGTTATGAATCCGTACAGATCATGGAGGACCGCGGCGGTCTCCCTGAAGCGATTTTCTGCACCAATGACGCCCAGGCGATTGGGGTAATGCACGCTCTCAAAGAGCGGAACCTGAGGATCCCGGAAGATGTCGCTGTCATGGGGTACGATAATATCAAAACGTCAAAATATTTGGGCCTCTCTACCATTAACCAGAAAATGTATGATGTCGGTATTCTCGCTATCAACCGCCTGATCGAATTGATCAAAAGTAAAGATACCAAACTGGTACAGGAAGAGATTGAACCTGACCTGATTATCCGGCACTCCACAAGACGCTCCTGATTTTCATTTTGAAAGATTTTTCCGATACCGAACAACTCCTGAAAAATTGCATCCGACAGAGCGATTTGCCCGGACGCCCCCCCGACTACCGCGGCAAGGTGCGGGATATCTACCACCTGCCGGAAGATCAGATGGCGATTGTTGCCACTGACCGCATATCCGCATTTGACCACATCTTCAACGAACCGATACCGTTCAAAGGGCAGCTGCTGAACCAGCTTGCCTGGCACGGGTTCCGGCAGGTCACCCGGGTCTGTATGCATCATGTCCTGGAAGTGCCGCATCCCAATATCACAATCGCGCGAAAATGCACCCCCCTTCCGGTTGAAGTCGTGGTTCGGGGATATCTGACCGGACATGCCTGGCGGGTTTACCGGGACGGCGGTCGTGACCTTTGCGGGGAAAAACTGCCCGACGGATTGCGGGAACATCAGGCATTTGACCAACCCATCATCACCCCAACAACCAAAGCCCATGAGGGGCACGATGAAGATATTTCCGAATCCGAAATCATAAGCCAGGGCCTTGTTTCGCAGAAACGGTGGAATGAAATACGCGAAACCGCACTTGCATTATTTCAGGTTGGAACGGAAACAGCGTACCAAAAGGGACTGCTGCTTGTCGACACAAAATACGAATTCGGTCTTTACCAGGATGAACTGATACTCATCGACGAGGTCCATACCACCGACTCATCACGCTACTTTTATGCTGACGAATACCGGGAACGGCTGGAACGCGGAGAACCGCAGAAACAGTTGTCCAAGGAGTTCCTGCGGGAGTGGCTGATCGAAAACGGGCACCATACCCATATGGATGAACGGCTGCCGGTATTGCCGGATGAGCTTCGGATCCTGATTTATGAGCGCTACCGTGAGCTTTACGAGAAACTTACCGGCGAAACATTTCAACCTGTGGATACCACCCGGTTCAATCAGGATCTCGCTGATATCCTGAATCGGTTCGAAGGGTAGTTCCGCCCGCTTATGGAACATTCAGAAATTTATGGGTCTGCAGACTGATCGTCCACCCGGGGTGCCGCTTGACATAATCGACGATCAGGGGGATGGATTCGGGTGTATCCCATTCCGGCTGAAGCATCAATCGGGTTCCTTCCGGACATTTTTTCGCATTCTCTTCGGCATACTGAAGATCCTTTCGGGTCAGTACGACCACTTTCAATTCATCCACAAGCGGAAAAATTTCTTCCAATGGTTCTTTGAACCGTTTGGGGGAGAGTGTGATCCAGTCAATGTCCCCGCTGAGAGGTGAAGACCCGCTGGTCTCAATATGAATGCGCAACCCGGCTTCATGGAGTCCGGCGGTCAACGCTTCGAGGTCGTGCAACAGCGGCTCACCGCCGGTAATAACCACAAATTCTGCACCGGATTCCCGCGCGGCACTCACCAGCTCAGTGGTTGCGATTTGCGGATGCTGCGACGCATCCCAGCTCTCCTTCACGTCACACCACCAACATCCGACATCACAACCAGCCAGCCGGATGAAATACGCTGCCTGCCCGGTATGCACCCCTTCCCCCTGAATCGTATAAAAATGTTCCATTACAGGATAACGGGTCCGGGTCCGGTCTGCGGTTTCCGTTTGTCGGGTAATATCAGCCTCTGCTTCTTTCATGGTACGTTGTGTGATGGATATTGTGTCTTGCTGCGGAGTACGTTGTGTGATGTCATAGTACCTGGTTATGGACCACAATGTGTATAGTGCTCATTGCGCCTGACTGCGAAACAGCCGGTTATCAGCCACTTATACTACGGATAACAAGATACAAAATTTCGCAGTGATCACGGTTCCCAATAATAGCGTGCCAGTTCGACACGGCCCAGTTCATCAAAAGTGACACCTTCTGCCCGCAACAATTGCTCCATCGTATCCCCTCCAAACCAGGTTTTTCCGGTCAGCTCTCCCTTCCGGTTGACAACCCGATGGCACGGCAGCATCCCCGCCCCGGATTCCAGCGTTTTGTTGAGCGCCCATCCGACCATCCGTGAGCTTCTGCCGGTCCCAAGATGCCGGGCGATGGCACCATATGTGGTCACCTTCCCTTTGGGTATCCGGGCGACCACGTCATAGACCCGTTCAAAAAAATCAGTATTTGTATTTGCGGCACTCATTCCGATCGGGTGGATTTCATCCGTTGAACACCAATTCAAGCTGACGATCAGCAGAAGTGTCACGTCCCGGGATTTTTCGGGCCAGTGCCAATGTCTCCCGGCCCAGGCTCCGGTAGAGCTGATCCCACTCCGGAATCGCCTTCAGTAAAGCGAGATGCTTTTCGATGGATCCGGTATCTCCGCGAACTACCGGTCCGGTAAGAACCTCATCGGGCGGGGCGCTAAGCAGCGCATCAACCGTTTGGGTAACGATCGGTCCGAACAGCTCCCGGCTGCGTACCTCCACATGGTGCTCTTTCAAGACTTTTTGTGCTCCGAAAAAGAGCGCAGCGTAGTAATTGCA
>SLLW01000265.1 GCA_007133875.1 Balneolales bacterium
ACGTAATTTCGTTTGCTTCACCCCCATGTATGTAAAACAACCAAACTATGATAAGCTAATGGGTTCGAGTTTATAGATACCACCATACCGTGAAGCGGATTCCATGTCTTCTTTTTGCAACGCTTCCCGAACATCATCAAGCCTGGTTGCATCTTCAATACTTAGATAGGGCGCCCACTCATCATCGCTTTCAATCAAATTAACTTCCACTTCAGCCACATATCGGCCTGCATGAATATATTTTGTTTTTTTCTTTACCATCGTACGTCTATTTAATTCGGTACAAGAATGTTTGATCCCAACGTTTGGGATCCGGTCTGTATGATGTTACTAATACAACCGGTTTATCATGTCCTTTGGGAATTCCCCACAATACATGAACGGAATAGTCATGTTTATCTTTTTGCAAAAGTAATAGACATCTTCCTATTGGATAATTTGGATATTCTTCCACAATTTGAGCTTTATCAATACCATCGAGCAACTCTTTGACAGTCAACCCATCCTCAGAAAGTTCATCATAGCCGTGCTCTGATATTCTAACGTGTCCTTTTGCTATCAGATTACGAATAGCATTTAAAAAATGGCTCAAATCGGAATCTCCATTTCAAACACCTTTGTGGTTTCTGTTTGAAATATAATACCGGAAGAGGAATGAATCTGCAACCACACACGACAAATCGTGGTATTTCGTCTCTATCTATCAGAATTTGAACTGTAAAAAAATCTGTTATATAACTTCCCAGGTTTAATTTGCAGTAGCTGTGCCGCGCCCGGAGAATGCGACAAGCATTCTCTCCAGCTTGTGATTATAGAAAAAAGAAAGGACTGCTGACAGGTTGTAATCCGATGGTTAGTGGTTAATATGTTATCAACGCCATCTCCATCATATCGTAATATCCTGATATCTTGTACCCGATAAAGAGTGGAAAGATTCCTGTGAGACACAACCAGGGAACCTGTTAATATTTCGTTCCCTGGGCGCCTGCTCTGCTCTTCTATCAATGCATAGCTGATCTTTATCAGTTATGCATCAATCGATCATAGTCCGCTACGGTCCCGTTATCAAGGCAGCATTCTATGATTTTCTTGCCGAGATCATCCAGTTCAGGTTGCTTGAATTCCTTCAGCATTCTGTGGAAGAATTCCATTAGAATTTCAGCCCCTTTATCGTATCCTTCCTCCTGGACTTCCCTTTGAAGTTCAACCTGCAGCATCCACGGCGGAATCGTGCGGCCTTCAAAAGTCATGTAATTCAGGGCGTATCCCAGTACAGGACATCTTGCAGGTACGATTTGCTCTTCGGTGAATTTGGCACTGCCCTTTCTGGCCAGATAATCCCGAACAATCCACTGCGGCATAAAGCCCGTCGCCCAGGCCCCGATGTTCTGATTCGGGGTCAGGATGTATTGTACTTTTGGAGTCTGTCTGATCTGTTCCAGCAGAAGGTTGGCCTGTTTTACCTTTTTTCCTGTTGCAAACGGCCAGTAACTGCCCACTCCCTCACTGCTTATACCCGCGGTTTGAATAATGCTCGGATTGGCGTGGCCACGCGGGGCGACCAGGCGCCACAGCCAGGCAAGCGCAGGAGGCAACACATGCATAAGGCCCACAATGCCGTAATTGGGTTCTTCGGAAGTACAAGGGGGCGTACGCAGACCGATGCTCCGGATATCAATACTGACTGGTTCTGAAACAACACCCGGTACAATATCCCGGGGCAGGATCACCCTGGGATTGGGGCAGCGCTTGCCGGGTTCATCATACACGTGATCCCATATCATGGCCCTGCCACCCGGAACCGATTCAATATTCAGGAAAAGCAGGGGTTTCGGAGGAACGGCAGTGAGCTTTTCCAGCTCGGTATCCGTTCCATACTCTGTGATATGATCAACACGAACAAACCAGCCATCTTCGGCATCTTCCAGCCAAAGTTTCTTGTCATTCCGCTGCAGCGAAGGATGACAAAGTGCCATATCATCTGCGACCGGCTGCAGATCACAGGTTTGTGACAGATCCAGATATCTTTTGTCTTTTTTAAACAGGTTGTCACCAAGTAGTAAACGGCCGTCCGGCATTCGGTGAGGTAATTGCAGCATTTCACTTTTACCGCCGCCACTGGCCCCCTCATGCATGAAAGTAACGACATTATCGTAGGGAGTTCGAACCTTTACTGCAGAGCAGTGGGCTGTTACCCATCCTTCCACTTCACCCTGTCCAATCAACATTCCATAAACGCCTTTTTTGGCACTGGGACCCGGATATAAATTATAGCTGAACATTTCATAATTGTCGGGTTGCCTGTTGTGAACGACCACCTGCTTGCCATCAAAATGGGTATGCCGGAATGGCGGGGCGGTATAGATAAAAGCAGTAGGTTTAAAATTATCATCAAGCTCATCCGGGTTGAGAATGCCCTGTAAAAGCGCCAGGCCAAAACCAAAAAAACCGGCATTTGCAGGAATGACAGCCACTGCTTCAGAACCCATGCCCGGTTTACCCGCATTGAAGAAGAACATGGCCAGGTCCTGTGTTTTCAACCAGTCAAATGTCTCCTGGCGCAGTTCCGAAAAATCAGACCCGAATCGACTTTTATAGGTTGTTTTATCGGTGGGAAAATCATCGGCAATAACCATCGTTTTGGGATCTCTCCGCCGCATATAGGCTTCGTGATAATTGGCGGCAATACCATTTTGCACCCGATGGACAATAACTTCATTTTTCCTCTCGCCGTTGGGGAGGTCATAATAAACTTCATGCGACGAACTATCTTCACCTCCTGCAGCCAGATTGACCAGATCGGTAACATGTTTTGCGACCGTCATGCTGGGAGCTTCATTTATTAACTCTAATAATTCAGAGGGGAGATCAAAGTTAAAAACCGGTTTTGCTGATGAATTCATAACTAATAATTTTTATAGAAAATAATTAATTGGACCTAAAAGTAGTGTTTTTCCAACTGGCTTTGCAAATCCAAAATTGGTATTAAGCGTAATATAATGTATAACTTACTGGTGCTCATGCCATTTAACCGGAAACACCATTGGTTTGCCGGTATCACAGAGAGGCTTGCAGAGACCCTTTTTGTTCAAAGCCCATAATATACGACTTTTATTACTATGGTGGTAGATTGGTCCTTTCGATTTATTGTTATGATGGGTAATGGTCATCAGGCCCAGGGGTCGCCAACGGATTAACTGGCGGACAAGTGCGACGGTGGCTGTGCAGATCTCGAATATACGCTCATTGCGGTTACGGTAACCAGTATCAGCACCATGCCCAGAACCTGCAGGAAAACCAGGTTTTCGTTTAAGATCACGACCCCGAACAGCGATGCGGTAACCGGTTCGACCATTGCCACAATGGAGGCCACGGCCGGGGCCGTATGATTCAGGCCGATGATATAAAGCACAAACGACAAGCCCGCACCAAGTACGCCAAGTGCTGCAAAAAGCGGCCAGTCCGGAGTGCTGAGGACAGTAACGGCCTGTTCGGCATCGCCCGGCCAGATCAGAAGGAAGGCAAGTACCGAAAACGCAATAACCAAAATGGCCTGAGGGCTTCCATGCGGCGCCGCATACTTGAAACCGAAAATAAAGATCGCGTAGGAGAGTCCGGAAAGCAGGCCGGCACCCACACCGACAAGGGTGAGGCCGCTTGCACCGATATCGTATATCTGTGTCAGTAATACAATTCCGACGATAACCACCGCGATCGCCACCCATTTCATTACGGTGGGAGTTTCCAGTTTAAGTGCAAAGGACACAAGATATACGAACACGGGTGCGCAGTACATCAGCGTAACCGCAACCGCAACGCTGCCGTTTGCGATACTGACTAAATAGAACGAAAAGTTACCTGCTACGCCGATACCGGCAATCGCTGACCAGAACCATAACCGGCCATTTGCCA
>SLLW01000344.1 GCA_007133875.1 Balneolales bacterium
ACGGATCAATCAAAGCCGAGTCGTTGCCGGCCTCATATTTGATCAGGAAATGCATCGGCATATTGACCCCGTATAATGGAAAATCAAGCCGGTCAGCCACAAAAAGCATCACCATACTGAGTGCAATGGGAATGCCCCGGCGACGCTGAAGTACCTTATGGAGGTAGGAGTTGTCCGGATGCCGGTAATCCTTGTGGGCTCCTTTAAAAAACTCCTGCTCAAAAAAGAATGAGGTAAAAGATTCAAGTTGTTCGGATGGAGATAGTTGCGCCCGAAGACAAGGTTCCAGTCTGGATGCCATTTTATCCATTTGACGGCGGTATAAATCGGTCCGCAGTGTGGGATTGTCCAGCCGGCTCAGCAGCAACTGGCCCCGCTCCAGATCCCGCATCGTATGAATTCCGTTATCCAGGTACTCAGCGAACTCCAACTCAAGTGCGGGAAATGTGATATTATGAATCAGCTCGGTTATCCGTTTTCGGATTACCGGGTCGCTAATATCTTCACGTAACTCATCCAGTATCGGAACATGATTTTCACCAAATTCCGACATACGCTCTTTCACCTTCTCCTGCACGAAGGTATCCGGATCGTCCAGCAACGCAATCAGAGCGCGCAGTTCATTTCGATCCGACACAGGAAGGGTATTCTCATAAGAGGAGGATGAATGCGACATGCGTTCTATTCGTGTATATTCATATAATGGCATTCAAGATGGGTAACATTGCACCATCGTGAATCGTTTAAATTCATTTTGAGCTTTTGGCAACAGCCGTTACCTTTGAGATTCCACACGTGTCCGGGCGTATCGGCGGATACAGGTGTTATCGTCCTAAATTCCCTATTTATGAAACTGCGCGTTCATTCCGAAACCGGCCCGCTAGAGGCGGTGATCGTCCATACTCCCGGACGGGAGGTCTCCCTGGTCAATCCTGAACTGCGGGAACAGTTGCTGTTTGACGACATTATTTTTGAAGCGGATGCCCGCCAGGAGCATCTGGATATGATCGAAATATTCCGGTCCGCCCTGCCCAACCGGGATCAGGTTTTTGAAATCTGTGACCTCTCATTGGAAACCCTGAAAAACGAAGATGCCCGCACCTTTTTTACCGATGAGCTGATCCGCTCCCTGCCCGGAAGCAACATCAGCCTGCTCCGGCACCAGCTGCTCGAGCTGGATGCCGCATCCCTGCTTGATTTCATTGTCACCGGCTCCACCTCCGACATCCCGCATGTTTCGCTGGATCCGGCGCCCAATCTGCTCTTCACTCGAGACCTTGCAGCCGTAGTCAACGACCGGATCATTCTCTCCAGAGCAGCCAAGCCGGCCCGTGCACGGGAATTTCTTCTGATGGAAACCATCGTCCGCTTCCATCCGATGCTTGAATCATTACGCGACAGAATCATTCGCATCGGCAAACAGGACAGCGTGGAAGGCGGGGATATCATTGTTGTCTCACCGGAGGTGGTGATGGTCGGGATGAGCGAGCGGACCACGTTCAGCGGACTGATGAGCATCACCGACCAGCTTTTACAGCACGGGGTTACCCATGTTGTTGCCGTTGATATTCCCAAACAACGGTCATCCATGCATCTGGATACCATTTTCACCTTTGCCAGTCCGGATGAATGCATCGTTTTTCCACCCGCGATAATCGAACGGATCGATAATATATCGGTGTTCTCTAAAGTCGACAACAAGATCGTTGTCACACGCAAATCATCACTCAAACTGACACTTGAAGAACTGCTTCAGCGACCCATTACATTTATAAAATGTGGCGGTGAAAACCTGACCAACCAGTTCCGCGAGCAGTGGACGGACGGAGCCAATGTTTTTGCACTTGCTCCCGGTATTATTGTGGGATATGACCGCAATACCAATACTTTTAACGCGCTTGCCGATAACGGATACACCATCATCGATCAGAAAACATTTACCGATACCTGGCGTGACAAACCGTTTGAACCTGCCGATGGCGAAAAATATGCCATAACATTCCAGGGAAATGAGCTTTGCCGCGGCCGTGGCGGAGCCCGGTGTATGACACTGCCCATTTCCCGTCAGGCCGACCGCCGTTAAACCTGTACCAGCACCGAACAAATCATATCCGGAGATAAACAGATACGCAACATCACCATACCCATACAGTTTACAACATGACCTGCCGCATATATCACATCCATCACACCAGATTCAACCGGAGGTTCCTCTGTGGGCAGTGATCTGACCGGCCGTATCATATTTCGTCATTCCCTGCTGTTTGTGCTGACCTATCTCTCGTCGTCCTTTACAGGCGCCTTTTTTGTCGGACACACCAGCATGATCCCGGATGATGTCCTGTTATTCTCCTCCGAAGGATTCCCCTATCTGCTGAACATGATTCTCTGGGAAGGGGTGCTCTTTGCAACGCTGCTGCTCGGATTTCTGGCCGTTCACGAATTCGGACACTATTTTGCCGCCCGCCGCCACCACATCTCCTGCTCGCTCCCCTATTTTATTCCACTGCCCATTTCGCCCATCGGCACGATCGGGGCGGTCATCCGGATAAAAAGCCGGATCCAATACACCCGGCACATGTTTGATGTTGGGGCTGCAGGACCGGTGGCCGGTTTTCTGGTGGCGCTCATCATACTGCTGTATGGATTCAGCACGCTGCCGGAGCCTGACTATCTGCAGAACTTTGCCGGTCACGAACCCATTAATGAGTATATCGCCGAACACGGAACATTCCCCGACGAGCCTATGGTGGGTGATTACAATGCGGATGTTGAGGTGATGGTTCTCGGCAATACGCTGTTATTTACCTTCATTGCCTCCTTTTTTGACAATGTTCCTCCGATGTGGGAATTGTATCACTATCCGTTTCTCTTTGCCGGGTGGCTCGGCCTCTTTTTTACAGCGCTGAACCTGCTTCCGGTAGGACAACTGGATGGCGGCCATATTCTATACACCCTGATCGGCTATCGTCGTCACCGCCTGGTTGCCCGCGGCTTTTTTGTTGGGGTGATGATACTGGCCGGGCTTGGGGCCATTCCGCTAATTCAATCGCTCATTGCCGGGTATGCGATACCACAGACCGCGACATCGTGGATCATATGGGCCCTGGTCTCCCTTTTTCTGATGGACCGTGCCTTTCAGCAGGAGCTGTCCTGGACGCTTTCCGGATGGGTGATCGTTCTGGCAGCCGATCTGTTACTGTTATGGCTGTTCGAGCCATCGGTATTTTCGGGATTTACCATCTGGATCTTTTGGTCACTTTTTATTGTTTTTCTGGTCAGAATAGAACACCCGCCCGTTGCGTTTGAAGAACCGTTGACCCCCGGGAGGAAAATACTCGGGTGGATCTGCATGATTATCTTTTTTCTTTGTATCAGTCCGAATCCGATATACTTTACATAATACGGATGGCCATACCATCGAACTTTAACTACCTTTTACACATGCGAAATCTCCGTTATCTCACTTTGTTCCTCCTGCCCGTACTTTTGTCCGCCTGTTCCGAACGGGAACCGCAAAATCTGGAAGGTGCCGTAGCCCAACATCTTGAGGCTAATGAATATGAAGAGGCGCTGGATCTGCTCAGAAACAGTGAGGTAGAGGACGCGGATATCAGGGAACTCAAAATAGAAGCCCATCTGGCGTATGGGTATTACCTGACACACGAAGCCGATCACCTTGAAATGGGGGATCGCATGGCTAACGCGTTACGGCATTTCCGCAGGGTTCTCGAACTGGATGCAGGAAATTCCCAGGCGCTCACCCATGTTGAGCTTATTGAAGGGATATATGAACAAATGGGGCGGGACATCCCGGAAGGCGTGGCAGATTAAAACACAGACACCGATCATCCATCTATTACAACCATCTACAAGTGGCAGCAAAAAAAACAGA
>SLLW01000366.1 GCA_007133875.1 Balneolales bacterium
ATTCTGGTTCGGCACGAACAAGGCGGAACCCATGCCGCTGACGGTTATGCCCGTGCCACGGGTAAACCGGGTGTCATTCTGGCAACCTCCGGCCCCGGCGCCACCAACACGGTCACCGGCATTACCACTGCTATGATGGACTCGATCCCCATGGTGGTTCTGACCGGACAAGTACCCTCAACCCTGATCGGTAACGACGCCTTTCAGGAAGCCGATATCATCGGGATGACACGGCCGATCACCAAACACAGTTTTTTGGTAAAAGATGTGAGCGAGCTTGCCGATGCCATCCGTGACGCATTTTATATTGCATCTTCCGGCCGGCCCGGCCCGGTTCTGGTGGATCTGCCAAAAGATATGCTCTTCACCAAGGAAGTCTATGAAAAACGCAAACCACAGACGGCGATGCGGGGTTACCAACCCAGAGTACAAGGTGATTCGGAGCAAATTAAAAAAGCGGCCGAATTAATCAACGTAGCAAGCAAACCCTTGCTCTATGTCGGCGGCGGCGCCATCATGGGGGATGCCCATGAAGAGGTCATCGCATTGGCCCGGAAGAATAACATACCGGTGACAACCACATTGATGGGACTGGGCGCTTATCCCGAGACCGACGAACTCTCGCTCGGAATGCTTGGGATGCACGGAACCTGGTATGCGAATTCGGCTATTCAGAATTGTGATGTGCTGATTGCTGTCGGCGCCCGTTTTGACGATCGGGTAACCGGGCGTGTTGACGGATTCTCCCCAAATTCACGCAAAATCCACATCGACATTGACCCGTCATGTATCAACAAGAACATCCATGTTGAGGTGCCGGTAGTCGGCGATGTCAAAGCCGTCCTCAAAGAACTCAACAAACTTGTGGATGGCGTTGAAACCACCGAGTGGCTTGCCACCATTGACAAATGGAAAGAAGAGCATCCTCTCCGTTACGAACCGCGTACTGATGAGATCGCACCACAATATATGATCCAGGAGATCTCACGGGTCACCAAAGGTGAAGCCATCGTTTCAACCGATGTGGGCCAGCATCAAATGTGGACGGCCCAATATTACAAGTTCAACCATCCGAAATCGTGGCTCTCTTCCGGAGGACTCGGGACGATGGGCTTTGGCTTTCCCGCTGCTATGGGAGCCGCTGTTGCCCGGCCTGACCGCAAGGTTTGGGCTATAACCGGCGATGGAGGATTCCAGATGACGGCCATGGAACTTGCCACGGTTGCTGCCTACAACATCCCGGTTAAAATCGCCATAATGAACAACGGGTATCTCGGAATGGTACGCCAGTGGCAGGAGATGTTCTATGGCGGACGCTATTCGCACTCATTTCTGGATGAAAGCAATCCCGACTTTGTAAAAATGGCGGAATCATTCGGAATTGTCGGCATGCGGGCCAAAACCCCGGATGAGCTGAAAGAGGTGCTTGAAAAAGCAGACGCGATCAAAGACAAACCGGTACTCCTGGATATCTGGGTAACACAACAAGAGTGTGTCTATCCCATGGTGCCACCGGGCGCTTCCGTCAGTGAACAGGTCGACACGCCCTACCCGGTACAACCCAAAAAGTAACGCAATACCATGAAAACCGGATCGTCAAGTGCAAACAAAAGCGATCCGGTTTTTTAATGCTTGTATCTCATAACAGACGACTCAAATCGAATAACATGACAGAAGGTTCAAAAAAAGGGAAGAAACATACCATTGCGATGAAGGTGAACCACAATTTCAATGCACTTGCGCGTATTGCCGGATTGTTCACCGGGCGTGGTTTCAATATTGACAGTATCAGTATTGGAGAGGCTGAAGAAGATAAAATGGCCAGTTGCACCATCACCACGCATGGTGATGAAAACATCATTGATCAGATCATTCTTCAGCTGGATAAACTGGTCGACGTGGTGGATGTCCGGGATCTGACATTCGTTCCCCATGTCGAACGGGAGCTGGCTCTCGTCAAAATCACCTCCAGCAAAGAAAAGCAATCCGAAATCATTCAGGTAGCCAATGTTTTCCGTGCCAAAGTCATCGACATCAGCCCCGAAAGCCTGACGATCGAAATTACCGGCAGAAAAGACAAAGTCGATGCGGCCATCAGCATGTTCGAGCCGTTCGGCATCTATAAAATCGCACGAACCGGAACCGTCGCCATGAAGCGTGAGTATCAACCGAAAGATTAGGTTGATTTTTCATATATTTTCAGACTTATCATTATAACATTCAACACCTTAAGAAATCCATTTACAGATGAAACTTTATTATGACAACGATGCCGATCTCGCCGTATTGAAAGACAAAACCATTGCCGTACTTGGGTACGGAAGCCAGGGGCATGCACATGCGCGCAACTTGCATGAAAGCGGAGTGTCGGTTATTGTCGGTTTGCGAAAGGGGAGCAAATCATGGAAAACTGCCGAAGCTGATGGACTTACCGTTTATGAAACCGCAGACGCTGCAAAAAAAGGCGATATCGTGATGATCCTGTTGCCTGATGAAAAGCAAAAAGAGATCTATGAGTCGGATATTGCACCAAACCTGCAGCCGGGCAATGCCCTGGTTTTTGCACACGGATTTAATATCCATTTCAGCCAGATCGTCCCGCCGGAAAATGTCGGAGTTTTTATGGTAGCCCCAAAAGGCCCCGGACACCTCGTCCGTCGTGTCTACGAGCAAGGCGCCGGTGTCCCCTGCCTTTTTGCCATCCATCAGGATCCCGACAACACCATGCGCGACATTGCACTGGCCTATGCAAAGGGTATCGGTGGAACCCGCGCCGGTGTCATTGAGACCACCTTTGAAGAGGAGACAGAAACCGATCTGTTCGGCGAGCAGGCCGTATTGTGCGGTGGTGTGACCGAACTTATTAACACCGGATACGAAGTGCTGGTGGATGCGGGATATCAACCCGAAATCGCCTACTTTGAGTGTCTCCATGAAATGAAGCTGATCATCGACCTGATGTATGAAGGCGGAATTGCCGGAATGTATTACTCGGTGAGCGATACCGCAGAATATGGCGGAATGACAGCCGGCCCGAAAGTAGTCGACGCCGGAACCCGCGGACGTATGGAAGAGATTCTGGCCAACATCCAGAGCGGCCGCTTTGCCCGTGACTGGATCCTGGAAAACAGAGCCGGACGTCCCTCCATGGAAGCTCTGCGAAGAAAGCACGACAGACTCCCCATCGAAAAAGTCGGTGGTGAATTGCGTAATATGATGAGCTGGATAAAAAAGGACTGACCTATAACCATGAGTAACCAACCCATAGATCTGTTTGATACCACACTTCGTGACGGCACCCAGGGTGAAGGCATTTCGCTCTCCTCTGAGGACAAGATGCGCATCGCGCGGCGACTGGATCAGATGGGCATTGATTATATTGAAGGCGGCTGGCCCGGTTCGAATCCGAAGGATATGGATTTCTTTAATCAGGCCCGCAACCACACGTTCACCCATGCACGCCTTGTGGCTTTCGGAAGTACGATGCGTCATGGAAACAGACCGGAGACAGATCCCAATATCCAGGCACTGGTTCAGGCCGGTACGCCTGCGGTTTCTATTTTCGGGAAAACATGGATGTTTCATGTCAAACAGGCCCTTGGAATCAGCGATGAAGAGAACCTGGAGCTGATCCGCCAATCCATCGCTTATATGGCATCACACGACAAGGAAGTGATCTATGATGCCGAGCATTTCTTCGACGGATACAAGGACAACCCGGATTATGCTCTTCAGTCACTGGAGGCGGCCGCTGTTTCAGGCGCCGCGGCTCTGGTACTCTGCGACACCAACGGAGGCACCCTGCCCCACGAGGTGTCGGAAATCGTGAAGACGGTCATCACCCGTTTCCCCGACAAGATAATTGGTATTCATGCCCACAATGAC
>SLLW01000389.1 GCA_007133875.1 Balneolales bacterium
AATTGTGGGTGTTTCTATGTTGTAGTGTTGCAGTAATCGGGATGATGTGCGGGTATCTTCGCAGGCAATAAGACGAACCGATTTCAGGATCTCCACGGATCGCGGGGAAATATCAGTAAGATTGCCTATTGGTGTAGCGACGAGGTACAGAATGCCCAAAATAGTAACGTGTTATGGTGTTCCGGCTCAGAATCTGACGTAAGGTATCACTTAACTGAAATAAAAAAAATTGCGTTATATTATGCGCACAACATCCATTTTTACATTTTAACAAAAACACCATCAATCGGGTAAGGGAGTACTATGAGCAAAAATACTTTTAAAGGCTTGAATCACATCACACTGCGTGTAAATAACATTGAAAAGGCGGAAACATTTTACGGAGAGATACTGGGGTTCAACGTTGAGAAAAAAATGGGCCGAAGCATGACGGTTTACCGGATCGGCAAGGACAGCCTGGTACTGGTTGAAGCGGAAACCGAATATGAACGGTCATCAAAAGATTATCGGGTTGATCATTTTGGTTTTTTTGTCGATACCCCGGAAGAGGTGGATCAACTGGCGGAGTATTTCCAGGAAAATGAAGTGACCATTCTCAGCGGGCCATCCAACCGGAAGACCGGGCGATTCGTCTTTATTTCCGACCCCGACGGGAATATGATCGAAATTTGCACAGAGGCGTCGTAATGGCTTCGGGTTTCGTATACTGCATTTCAATTGGCATGAAAATTTATTATCTTACCAAGCTGTAAAAGTTAAGAAAAAGCAGGTACGGAAAATGATTTTGACCGGTTTTGCTGAGTTGACAAATCGCGAGCAGGAAGTATTGCGATACATCATACAGAACTTCATTGTGACGGCGAGCCCTGTTGCTTCGAAGACGCTGGTGGACCGGTACCGTCTGAATATCAGCTCCGCTACGGTGCGCAATGCCATGAACAGTCTGGAAAGCAAGGGATTGCTGGATCATCCCCATACTTCATCCGGACGAGTTCCCACCGAACAGGGGTATCGCCATTATGTTAATTCGCTGATGCAGGTCTCCATTCTGAGCACCGAGGAGAAGCAGATCCTGGATACCATTCAAACCTTCCTAACCAGCGATGTGGATGATGCGGTTCAATCTGCGGCGCGTATACTGGCCCGTCTGTCGAATTTGCTGGCTGTCGTTATTGCACCCAAGCTGGGGCAGGGTATTTTTCGAAAAATCGAACTGGTTTCCATCAGCTCCAACCGGATTCTTGTGGTTCTGACCATTGAAAGCGGAATTGTAAAAACATTTTCCGTTGAGGTTCAGACCGAACTGGAACCCGGAGAGATGGAGCGTGTCGCATGTTTTCTGAATGAACGCCTGCAGGGATACAAGCTGAACGAAATCACCCGAAAAATCGACGAAATGCTGGCCGATTATGAGGATGAAGATTACTCCGGACTGATTCGCGTTTTCATCGACAGCGCTGATACCATTTTCGACGACCGGCAGCTTCGCAGGTTCCATTTCGGCGGTGTGGAGTATATGGCACTTCAGCCGGAATTCAATGACCTGGGTAATTACAAGGGTATTGTCGAGCTTCTTGAAAATGAGGACATGATCATCCATCTGCTTGATGAGAACAAGGAGATCAATAACAGCCGCGAGGTTCAGATTCGAATTGGCAAAGAGAATAAAATTCAGCAAGCCGAGCAGTGCAGCGTGGTTTCCGCCAACTATCACTATGGCGGTATTCAGGGAACCATCGGACTGGTGGGGCCAACCCGGATGAATTACAGCAGAATGGTCGCCCTTGTCGAACAGCTTGCCAATCGTTTTAGCGTATACAACCCGGGTAAATAATGACCAATACACCCGGACATCAGTCGTTATCGTTGTTTGCACATCACGCGCCATTTCGTGTGATCCCATAATAAGATGAGATGTTAACTCGTATCATCCATGGAAAAGAGATTACAGAAACGAGTATAACCCCATTGTAAGGAGACAGAACAGATATTTATGAGCAAGAAAATGCATAATCAGCAATCGGAAAACAGCCGGAACACCGATACGTCCGGCAATGAGGGGGCACCGGAAAATTCCGCAACATCTCATGGAAACGGCGACTCCTTTAGCGCAGGTCATGACCGTTCTGCCGAAAAGGATACCTATGGGAAGGAGGATTTTGCCAACTCCGGAGCGGAGCCGGATCCCGTTAACCGCGAGCCGGAAAGGACCGGAAAGCCGTATGATCACCGGTCGGAAGGCAACGAACAGAATCAGGATGAGGGTGAATCCGGTTACGCGGATGCAGAAGCCGACCTGGAGCAGGGCAGCAGTGATGGTGAATCGGGTGGAAGTGACGATCCCGGCCGGGAGGAATTAGAAAACAGAATCGCCCGTCTGGAAGAGGAGCTTGCAACCGCAAAAGATAGCGTACTGCGAAAAGCTTCCGAGTTTGAGAATTTGAAGCGGCGCACCCAAAAGGAGCGTACGAATCTTTTTGATGATGCGCGCGCTGATGCCGTATCGAAGTTTTTACCGATCCGTGAAGATCTGAAGCGTAGCCTGGATGCAGCTTCCAAACAGAATGTGGAAAGCGGACTGCAGGAAGGGCTCCGGCTGATGCTTGCCAATTTCGACCGTGTTCTGGATCAATATAATGTGGAACCGATTGAAAAAACCGGCGTCCCGTTTGATGTGGATATGCACGACGCCATGCTGAGCCAGCCTGCCGGGGACGATTCGGTGGAGAGCAATACCGTAATTCAGGTTCTGGAACCGGGATACAAAATCGGTGACCGGGTTATAAAACATGCCAAAGTAATAGTCAGTCAATAATACCGTAACATGTCGAAAAGAGATTACTACGAAGTTTTAGGAGTTAGCAAAAGTGCCGACGAAACAGAGCTCAAACGGGCCTATCGCAAGTTGGCGATGAAGTTCCACCCCGACCGCAACCCCGATAGCCCGGATGCGGAAAAGAAGTTTAAGGAAGCGGCCGAAGCGTTTGAAGTGCTTAAGGATCCCAACAAACGTGCGCGCTATGACCAGTTTGGTCATGCCGGCATGTCCGGTGGTGCCGCCGGTGGTGGTTTTGATGCGGATTTCCAGGATTTCAGTTTTGATGATATATTCAGCCGTTTCAGTGATATCTTTGGCGGTGATGCTTTTGGTGGCATGGGCGGTCAGCAGGGACGGACACGGCGCCGGTCCGGGACCGGTCAGCCCGGTGATGACATGAAACTCCAGCTGAAATTGAGCCTCGAAGAGATTGCTTTCGGAACAGAGCGGGAAGTCAAGGTGAAAAAGTTTGTAACCTGTGACTCCTGTAGTGGTACCGGAGCCGAAACCGAGGATGATTTCATGACCTGCGGAACGTGTAACGGCGTAGGGGAAGTGCGGCAGGTCTCCCGTACCATGTTCGGGCAGTTTGTCAATGTGCAACCCTGTCCGACCTGCTATGGCGAAGGACGGTCGATCCGTAACAAATGTAACGCGTGCAGTGGTGAGGGACGGGTACGAGGGGAAGAAACCATCAAAATCCAGATTCCCAGCGGTGTGACCAAGGGCAACTATATCAGTTTGCGTGGCCAGGGACATGCCGGAATCCGTGGCGGCGAAGCCGGAACCCTTATTGTGTTGATCGAGGAGGAGAAGCACGAACACTTTACACGGGAAGGCGATGATATTTTTTATGACCTGAGTCTGAGTATCCCCGACGCCGCGCTTGGTGTCACAACCGAAGTCCCGACATTGAATGGCAAAGCCCGGATCAAAATTGAGCCCGGTACGCAACCCGGGAAAATGCTTCGAATGAGGGAAAAGGGAATCAAAGGGCTAAATACCAGCAAACATGGCGACCAGTATGTGAGGGTGCATGTGTTTGTTCCGACGAATCTCACCGATG
>SLLW01000303.1 GCA_007133875.1 Balneolales bacterium
CACCATCTTCTTCAAAAACTGCCGGTTGATCTTAAGCGATTATCGCTTCCGGAGTGGAGCGAATTATTTGACCACCTTGCGTTCCGTGAAGAATCCGGAAGAGTGATTTTTGAGTCTGTCTTTTACAATAATATCTCGAATCCGGATATGATTCCATCCCTGACCCAGGAGGAACGGTCACTTTTGCGCGATGTGGCTGTCATTCCTGAGTCGAAAAGAGAATCGTTAATCCGCAGCAGTGATGGTTCCTGGAAACTGACCCTGCGCCTGCATGACGGTAACCTGGCCGAGACCGTGATTATCCCTGAGTGGGCGGACGGGCAGCTCCGCAAATGTTCTGCCAGTATATCATCACAGATCGGCTGCTTTTTCGGCTGTTCCTTTTGTGCAACGGGCCGAATGGGCTTCCATCGAAATCTGTCGACCGGTGAGCTGCTGGATCAGGTTCGTGAAGCTGAGCTGGCGGTGCGTGAGGAGCTCGGCACCGAACTCACACATCTCTATTTTATGGGCATGGGTGAACCGATGCACAATTACCGGGCCGTATCGGATGCTTTGACGATCATGCGCAACCCGGAGGCCCCGGGCCCGCCGCCATCCCGCATCACCGTATCCACGGTGGGATTGTTCCGCCAGATCCGGATGCTGGCCGATGACCATCCCAAAGTCAGGCTTGCCGTTTCCATCCACTCGGCCGATCAGCAGACCCGGTTCGAAATCATGCCGGTGAGTGCACGCCTGGGCCTGCCGGAAATCCGGGATGCGCTGGCATATTATCATCGCAGAACCGGGAATCCTGTAACCATTCAATATCTTTTATTAAAGGAGGTGAATGATCGCCCGGAAGATGCCGATAAACTTTATACATATCTCAAAGATTTGCCTGCGTATATCACACTAATTATGTATAATGAAGTATCGGATTCCCGAAACAGCCGTTCCGAAATAACACGGATGAATGTCTTCCGGAATATTCTGGAAAAGGCAGGATTGCCGGTCGATGTCCGCTGGTGTTACGGCGAAGATATCGATGCCGGATGCGGTCAGTTGAACATTCCGGTTCAGAAGGACCGGGTTTCCATGTCCATGCGTCACCCTGCCGGCAAAACCGCCGATTAATATCATTAAATATTTATTTTCAGGCTTAATTAACCGCTAACTTTGTAACCGATTATTGCGAATCAATGTATTATGAGTATTAAACAGACCACCAAAAAAGAAGTCACGATCCGTTTTGCGGGTGATTCCGGTGACGGAATTCAGTTGACCGGCTCGCAGTTCACAAATACCACGGCTTTTTCCGGAAACGACCTGAGTACCTTTCCGGACTATCCCGCCGAAATCCGCGCTCCGGCCGGTACGGTTCACGGGGTATCCGGGTTCCAGATCCATTTTGGCAGCAAACCGATCCACACGCCCGGAGATGCGTGTGATGTACTGGTCGTTATGAACGCGGCGGCGATGAAAGCCAACCTCAAGTTCCTGAAACCGGGTGGAATCATCATTGTCAATACCGACGGGTTCAACAAAAAAGATCTGTCGCTGGCCAAATACGGACCGGAAGATACGCCTATTGAGGATGCCCGGCAGTCGGGATACACCATTATCGAAATTGATGTCACAAAAATGACCCGCGAGAGTCTGAAAGACTCCGGCCTCTCGATCAAGGATATTGACCGAAGCAAGAACATGTTTGTGCTGGGTGTACTCTACTGGCTCTATAGCCGGCCTATGGACAACACCATTCAGTTTCTCAAAAAGAAATTTTCCAAAAAACCCGAAATTGCCGAAGCGAATATCAAAGCGTTGAACGACGGTTTTACGTTTGCCATTGCCACAGAAATATTCAGTGAGCGGTACAGCGTCGAAGCGGCTCCCATCACACCGGGACGATACCGGAACATCACCGGAAATGACGGAGTGGTACTTGGGCTGGCTGCCGTTGCAAAAAAATCGGGGCTGCCGGTATTTCTCGGTTCTTATCCCATTACCCCGGCATCGGATATTCTGCACGGCCTGTCCAGGCTTAAGCAGTACGGAGTAACCACTTTTCAGGCGGAAGATGAAATCGCCGCGATCACATCAGCAATCGGGGCATCGTTTGGCGGCAGCCTCGGTGTGACGACCAGTTCTGGTCCGGGCGTTGCCCTGAAAACCGAAGCCATTGCCCTGGCAACCATGCTGGAACTCCCCCTGTTGATTGTTAATGTACAGCGTGCCGGGCTCTCCACCGGGTTGCCGACCAAGACCGAGCAGTCGGACCTGCTCCAGGCCTTTTACGGAAGAGCCGGCGAATGTCCGGTCGCTATTCTGGCCGCATCATCACCGGCCGACTGTTTCGCGATCACCTACGAAGCAAGCCGGATCGCCGTGGATCACATGATCCCTGTGATGCTGCTCACCGACGGCTACATCGCCAACGGGGCCGAACCCTGGAAGCTTCCGGATGCCGATGAGATAAAACCGATCAAAGTGAATTACGAGAAAGCCAGGGAAAATGGCGAAAGTGAACAACCGTTCCTTCCTTACTCCCGTGACGAAAACCTGGTCAGGCCATGGGCCATTCCCGGCACAAAAGGGTTGACACACCGTGTTGGCGGACTGGAAAAAGAGCACGAAACCGGGAACATCTCCTACGACCCGGACAACCATCAGTTTATGACCAACATGCGGGAGCAAAAGCGGGATCGCATCGCCGATTTCATTCCCGATCAGGAACTGGACGAAGGATCTGAGAGCGGCAAGTTGCTTGTTGTAGGCTGGGGATCCACGTACGGCACCATCAAGTCGGCCGTCAGTGATGCCCGGGAAGAGGGGCACGATGTCTCATACGCTCACATCCGCTACCTGAGTCCTTTCCCGAAAAACCTCGGGAAATTGCTCAGTGGTTTTGACAAAATCCTGGTTCCGGAAATCAACAGCGGACAACTGGTGAAAATTTTGCGCGATCAGTTCCTCGTTCCCGCCGAAGGATTCAACCGGGTCGAAGGCACCCCGCTTCCTGTTTCCGAACTGAAGGAAAAAATAGCAGCCCTGTGCTCCGGCTCCTGATTACGAAATTTTACGTTCCAACTATAATATTTATTCGATTATGAGTACCCAAAAAGCTGTAAATGGTTCACCGAAAAACGGCAACGGCACAGAAACACTAAAAGCAAAAGATTTCGCATCCGACCAGGATGTACGCTGGTGCCCCGGCTGCGGTGACTACACGATTCTCAAACAGGTTCAAAACCTGATGCCGAAACTGAATATAGAACCGGAAAATATTGTGTTCATCGCGGGTATCGGTTGTTCATCGCGTTTCCCCTACTACATGAACACCTACGGTATCCATGGAATCCACGGACGGGCACCGGCCATCGCAACCGGCCTGAAAGCCTCCAGGCCCGATCTGGATGTCTGGGTGGTAACCGGTGACGGTGACGGCCTCTCCATCGGTGGAAACCACCTCATCCATATGCTCCGCCGGAATCTGGATATCAATGTCCTGCTGTTCAACAACGAGATCTACGGATTGACCAAAGGGCAGTATTCTCCAACTTCGCGTCCCGGACATATCACCAAATCGACTCCGATGGGTTCGCTGGACAATCCCTTCAATCCGCTCGCGCTTGCGCTCGGCTCCAACGGCACCTTTGCCGCCCGGACCATGGACCGGGATCCGAAACATCTGCAAGCGATGCTGGAACGCACCCATCAGCACAAAGGTACCTCCTTCCTTGAGATTTACCAGAACTGTATTGTCTTCAATGACGGCGCATTCAGTCCCTATACCGACAAAAGCTCACGCGACAACTCAAGCCTCTTTCTTGAAAACGGAGGGCCCATGTTGTTCGGAAAAAACGACCGTTTCGGAATCCGTCTGGATGGATACCGAC
>SLLW01000046.1 GCA_007133875.1 Balneolales bacterium
CTTGAGGCCGCCGGTTTTGATGTACCATGGCCGGAAGGCGCCTATTACGTTTTAGCCAGTTTTAAACCGCTGAGCGGACAACCCGGTTTTGATGATGACCAGCAGGCGTGTGCCACCCTGATCGACCGGGTCGGAGTGGGTTCGGTTCCGGGCGGGTCATTTTATACAAATCCTGCTGATGGGAAATATCTGCTCCGGTTCTGTTTCGCAAAAAAAGAGCACGAACTGGAAGAAGCGTGCCGCCGTATCGCCTCCCTGTCTGATACATAATCCGCAGCGCACACACAACAACTACTTCATATTCACAAACTGCAGCGGAATTCCATATTTTTGCGATTTCAGCATTTCAATAACTTCCTGAAGATCGTCAATCTTCTTTCCGGTTACCCGGACTTTGTCGTCCTGGATGGCCGGCTGTACCTTCAGGTTTGAACTTTTAATCGCTTTCACAATTTTTTTTTTTTTTTTTTTTTCGATTCCTTCCTTAATCGATGCACTGAACTTGATGGCACCCGAACTGCTGCCCTCTTCCTCACCGAACTCCAAAACTTTCGGCTCTAAACCGCGTTTGATGAAATGTTTGATCAGCATATCTTTAACAGCTTTCAGCTTCATACTGTCCGCCGCAACCACATTGATGCGCTTCTCTTTTTTTGAAAACGTAATTTCGGTGTGGAGTCCCTTGAAATCGTAGCGTGTGGACACCTCTTTAAGTGTATTGTTCACCGCATTGTCCACTTCCTGGACATTAAGTTCGTTTACAATATCAAATGATGGCATGGATCCTGTTTTTTGTGATCGGTTAACCCGAATATAAAAACCTTACATGACAAAATGGTACCTCCAAAAATTCCGCACGAAACAGATGGGCATGAAATTCCGCGTAACACCGTTTTACTCATTGGGTAACACGCAAGCAATCCATGGATCATAAAACAGAATATAACAGCGGGCGACCGGCCGGAAGCACGCACCTGAATCATTGGCGCATTGCCATACTGGCAACCATTGCGGTTTTGGTTGTGCTGTTTCTGATTTTGGTCACATCGGTCATTTCCCTCCGCTGGATCAATCCGCCCGTAACGGCATTTACACTTCAGGAAAACTGGGATGAAATCGGGGCCGAGCGATACAGCCTGCGCGAATGGTGGATACCCTACGACGAATTGCCGCATCATCTGAAATGGGCGGTTATCGCCTCCGAAGACCAGCACTTCCGGGAGCATTGGGGATTCGACCTCGAATCTATCCGTGATGTGCTTGAAGAGCGTGACAATAACGAAAGAAGTCGTGGCGCAAGCACCATCAGCCAGCAAGTAGCAAAAAACCTCTATCTCTGGCCGGGTTACTCCTATCTGAGGAAAGGCATGGAAGCCGGCATCACCATACTGATCGAGCTGTTCTGGCCGAAGGAACGGATCCTGGAGATGTATCTCAATATTGCGGAATTCGGATCCGGAACTTTCGGTGCCGGTAAAGCCTCCGATGCGTTTTTCAACATACCGGTCTCCCAACTGGAACCCGATATGTCGGCACGCATGGCGGCCGTTTTGCCCAGCCCGAAACGCATGAGCGTCGAGCCCCCAAGTCCGTACACCCTGGAACGGAGCAGATGGATACTGCAGCAAATGACACACCTGACCGGCGTTGCCTATGTTACCCCACAAATCACGGATCCCGAACTAATCACGGATCCCGAACAAAACACGGACCCGCTCCCGTTTGAATTTGATGTTGAACTGGATCTCGACCTGGACTCCTATTCCATGTTCAACGACTCCGACTCGCTCCGTTTTTTGGGTACGGAAACCGGGACGTCCGATCATTCCAGTGATACGGATTTGCTCCACGATCTCGACCCCGATTCCCTTTTTGATCTCGACCTGGAACTGGACACTTCCGGCCGGATGAACGATATGGATACGCTTTTTTCAAATTGAGTACCTTTCTGGTGAATAACGCACCTGAACGATGACACAAATTGACCTTTCTCCATTATTTAAATAACCATCCCGAATGACGAAATACCTTCAAAATCCAAACGGTTTATCTATTGCTTATAACTACCTGCCCGGCAACGATCCGGCCATTTTGTTCCTGCCCGGATTCTTTTCCCATATGCAGGGAACCAAAGCGCTCTGGCTGGAACAGCGATGCCGCGAACGGGGACAAGCCTTCATCCGGTTTGACTATCGCGGTCATGGTGAATCAGGAGGATCATTCGAAGAGGCG
Source organism: Balneolales bacterium (assembly GCA_007133875.1). Lineage (GTDB taxonomy): Bacteria > Bacteroidota > Rhodothermia > Balneolales > Natronogracilivirgulaceae > SLLW01. The sequence continues at coordinate 2,233 of SLLW01000046.1, forward strand.
ACCATCACGGACTGGCTGGATGACACATTACTCGTTTTGGATCGAATAGCGAACGGCCCGGTCATATTGGTGGGTTCCTCCATGGGGGGATGGATATCCATTCTGGCGGCTCTGGCACGGCCGGAAATCGTCACGGGAGTTGTGGGAATTGCCGCGGCACCGGATTTTACACAAATGCAGATTGAAGAAAAACTCAGCGAATCACACAAAGAAGAATTGTTGAAAAATGGTTTATTTCAACAACGCAGTGATTATTGGGATACCCCGCTTACCATTACCCGCAAACTTATTGAAAACGGCAAGCACCACGGCTTGCTGCACCGGAAATCGATCAATCTGGATATTCCGGTCTGCCTGATCCACGGCAAAATGGACCCCGATATCCCGTGGGAAACCTCCCTGACCCTGCAGCAGATTATCGGCGAGGACCATTGTGATGTCATCCTGTTACCCGACGGCGAACACCGGTTGTCCCGGGAGGAAGATCTGGTACTCATAGACCGGGCCGTCAGTAATATGACTGCCCGCAGTGTTGATCAGCCCGGTTAACGTTTATTTTTACCATGCCGGCCCGCAATGGAGTCAATCCGTTTTTTCATCTCATCGAGTTCATCCGAAATTCGGGCCAGTTCTTCCTGAAGGGTCTTTTCCCGGATCCCCCCAAGACGGTCTGCCTCTTCACGGGCATCCCTTTTTGCCTCATCCATACTGTTCATGATCACACCGATAAACAGGTTCAGCACGATCATCGTCCCGATCAACACAAAACTGACAAAATATAATGCCGCTCCGAATCCGTAAGCACCGGGATTTGTGCAGCCACTCTCCGGGCCGTATCCCCAGACGGCATGATCGCATCCGTACATATTGATATACATGATGTTGGTCCAGTCTTCCAGTGTGACCACACGAAAAAGCGACAGCAAGCTCAACTGCAGGTTTCCAAAGTGGAGCGGGTCGTTTTCATGAAACAGAAACACCCCCATTGTGGCATAGATATAGAATATCACACTCAGCAAAATCCCGATATATCCGATGGACGGGATGGATTTGAGCAAGGTATTCACCAGCAGCCGCAACTTCGGAATGGTACGGACGATACGAAACACCCGCATCACACGTGCCAACCGGAAAACAGCCACATACGCACCTTCCACTTCAGGAAAAAGCAACGCCAGGTAACAGACCGCCACAATCGAAAAGTCAAAAACATTCCAGGGATCACGAAAATAGCGAAGCGGACGATCCCCCTCCGCTGTCATTTTTATGATCACCTCGACGAGAAAAATGAACAGAATGATCTGATCAAGCGTCCATAGCAGGTTTTTATAGTCAGCAACCTGCTCACCGTAGGTCTGAACACCGACAACAACCCCGGCCAGAAGAATTACAGCCAGAATAAAATTGTTAAACCAGGGGGATTCGGCAATCTTTCGACAAAAACCGGAAAGGGTGCTCATAGTGATGTTGCGATGTTAAACCGGACAGCTTTGGGATTCGGCAATGGCATAATATGGTGCAACGTTTGCTGCATTTCGTATTTCACCCGTATTCTTCGATGAAAAACGGATGAAAAACGCGACAAAATAACAAATACACCATACAATCAGAAGTTATAACTGTGCGAATCGGCTTCTGTTTCTGTTAC
>SLLW01000239.1 GCA_007133875.1 Balneolales bacterium
ACTGAATGTCACTTTCTCCTTTAGATGTCTCATTCCCCCCTTCTTTTTTCGTATCATTCCCCCTCTAAATCACTTTCCCCCTTTACGTCACACTCCCCTTATCATGTTATAATATGTTACGAGACAAAAAGATAGAACTATAGATCAAAATTACAAATAAATATGAAAATTGTAACATACCGGTATGTGATTAACGGACACCGCAAATTTTGATGGGAAGATCAAACTTCTTTCGACGAACAAAATGACCAGGAAAGAGATGATTACTCCTTATCCCGAAGCCTCAACACTACCATTCGGGGGCAATTGCAGCACTATTTAAATTTGGACTCCATGATCAAACCCTACTACAGTTATGGATTGCTTGCAGGTTATGGGTATGCATATGATGAATCTGAAAGAGACCGTGATGGTGAATCAATAGCGTTCGTGGATCAAACGCAGCATGCGCTCCGGTTTGGAGTGACCGGCAATTTTGGTGTGGAATGGTTTGTTAACAGCTCTATCAGCTTGTTAGCAGAATATGGTGTTGACCTGTACTACCGTTATAGCATGAATGACCGAAATACTATAAGTTACAATGTTGACGGTGAACCTGTGAATGAGCAAAAAAGCGTCAGGCATGAACTTGTTTTGAACCCGCAAACGGTGCGGTTTGGCATATCCGCCTATTTCTGATGCATACATACAGGAGCCTAAGTGACCAAGTGGGAGAGAAGTAGAGCATAATGCCCTTGAATCAGGTGCCAAACCAGTAGCTGATTTTTGCCATAAACACATTCGTAGGCTTGGCTCTGAACAGTTCTCCGAAATCACGTCTCATAGCGAAGTCGCCAACGGATGCATACTCATTTCTTTGTTGCTGCCAAACCAAAAACAGGGTGGAACCCGGCATATACTCCCACCGGAAAACGGCATTTCCCTGGATGGATCGGAAATTGAAATCGGGGTCATCTAGGTAAAATAATCCGGACATGTCTCCACCGGGGTTAACCTGATACTCATCATCAATTTTGTGGATGGTCCCTGTATCTGTTCCATAGATGCCAAACTCATGTGTGCGAGGGGCTGAAAGCTCCTTGAAATTGGTAAATTTACCGCATGAAATAAACGGACGAATATAGGTTTGCAGGCTCATGGTTGGGGTGAAGGTCCAGTTTAAACGGAAATTTGCAGATAGGGTAGTCTGGTCAATTTAGGCAAAAACATAACGGTGGCCGAACGTTGCCGTTGCAGCCGGGTCTTCAACGGTGGTTATGTATTGCGCAACGTTTCTGCCCTTACTGAGATTAGGGGCTAAACTCAGATGGAGCCATGTGGTTGGCTGCAGGGTAAATCCAACCCAGACTTCACGGTAAAAACCATCAGCAGTATTTCTATTCTGATAGGTGCCGGCATTTGCATTTAGTTTTTTATTAGGGTTTGATCTTATTTGTAGAAAAATATTTACACTTTTGGGCTGAGCCATTACGGGGCCGCCGCGCGTCAAGCGATCACTAAAGGTGTCGGCATTGTAATGTAAATCAGAAGACACCGACCAGAGATTTTTTAACCGTATGAAACCACCCATACCATAAGCCTGGGTAATTCTGTCATTATCATAATTCCAGGCTTGGGCGGTAAAGGTGTAATACTCGTAGTATTGCAACAGGTCCGGTTCTGTATCACGGTAAACGAGTACACTATTCACCGCCCGGTAATCAGAACGGTTTTGGAACCCGATATCATTGGTTTCATAACCGGGGCTCACTTCCGAATAGGTAACCGATGCCAACCAGGGGTCGTCACCACCCCTTTTCTGCAAACTTACCTCAGTGGCGAAACCGCTAAGGTTCGTTCGGTTGGAGTCAACGGAAAGCTGTCCGGAGTCTATTCGGTTGTAATACCGAACCGGAGAGCGTTGCGCCTTTTCAATAGCATTGGCAGAACCGTTAATCAAACTGTAAGATATTGCCCCGCTTGTCACCCAATTCCGGTCAAGGAAATTATGCTCAAAATCCATTCCGCCGAGATAGGCGGAGGATCTCAGGAAATCATCGAAATAGGTATCGTTGATTTTCCGATTTACGGTGCTTCCAAATCCACCGAAATATGTGTTGCCGGTATTTAGATCTTTTTTGATTCGTGCAACCATATAGTTGGTTGCCGGTTCAACAACAAAATTCCCCTCATCTCCTGCCGGTGTTATGTAATCGGCGTTTTCCTGTAATGTAAAGGCATCCAGAACCCCCAATGACCAACCGGAGTCAGTTTTGCCGCTGACTTTCAGTGCGGTTGCAATTCTGGTGAAGTCGGGGTAGTCGGTGAACGCTGCATCAACTCCGGCATCGTCGGGGTTACCTCTTGGTACTCTGCCTATCCGGCGTGAATAAAACGTATTGGGATTCCCAAATCGACTGTAGGTACTTGTATTTCCAAATCTGAAGAGATCGTTTCCCTCAAGGAAAAAAGATCGTCGTTCAGAGAAAAAACTTTCATTAGCTGTGAGGTTGATGGTGGCCGGATCGGCTTCTACCTGTCCAAAATCGGGATTGATGGTGGCGGTAAGTGTGAAGTTAGACGAGAGGCCGTATTTAATGTCACCACCGAAATTACCACCAGGCTGATTTGGGTGATAGAAAGGGTTTTCGTCGCCGGGTCCTGGAGCCCTTAGTAAACTCCCTGAAACATAAGGTAAAATTTCAATCCTTCGAGGATTGGAAAGACCTTGGATACCATTGAGCCGTCCGAATTTGGATACAATACCGGTATCATTTTGCGGGGTGGGTGCCCAAAAAGAATCTTCACCTGTTCTGCCGATTGTACGCTGAAAATTAACACCCCAAATCATTTCATTGCCTGTAGAACTGAAGCGTAATTGTGAGAAGGGGATCATGACTTCTGCCGACCAGCCGTTATCAAGAATTTGTGCTTTGGCTTGCCAGACGGCATCCCAAAGTATGTCTTCCCTATTGTCATCATATAGAAGCGCATCTTTTTGAACGTCGCGGGGATTGATCCCAAAAACAAAAGCGGTACGATGATCATTATAACTGTCGAACCCGATGCGGACCCAATCGCTGGTCTGGTTTCCATCCCTTCTGAATAAGGGTGCCATGATGGAATCGGGGCTGGAATCGTATGCCATGATGCCTATGTAAATAGCCTCATCGGTATACAATAGCCTGACCTCTGTGGGCTGAGAAGCCGGACGCCCATCATTTGGAAAACGTTGTGTGAAATGTGTCGCTGCCGGTGCATCGGCCCACACGGCATCGTTTAAAAATCCATCGAATTCCAATAATGATGGATCGGAAAGCCGGACGGCCGTCATAACCGGATTCGCATCAGTACCCATTCGGATCGGTGATGCAGGATTTGGATTTGCATGGGAATAATGATTGTGTTGAGGTTGTGCAAGACTGCCGGTAGTCCAGCACAGAGTCAGACAAAGCAGCAAGCCTGTTTTAATCATTATCGTGGTCTCGTATTAATAATGTTGGGAGATAGTTGGTATCAATAGGTACTGAAGTAAAAACAGGTAAAGCGGATGCCGAATAATTATTCACCAGGTAGTTTTACGGCATTTTTATTTTTTTGTTTTCACTTTATGGAAGTATGTGGAATAGAAAGGATTACAAGGCCCAGGTAAAAATAAAATATGTTAACCGGATGTTATTATCTGATGCCGGGAATACCCGACATCTTCTCTCGCAACCATACTGTATTCCCTGAGGGCAGCGGATCAGTTACCGGAGCAGGTGAGTATGCTAACGGTGCAGAAGTTACTATCACTGCTACGATCAATTACAGAATGAAAAGCGGTTGTTTCCCAAAAAGCCAGGAGATTACACATAATCTCTGGGAATCGTCAGGTTCCAGGTTCGGGAATATATTTTCA
>SLLW01000328.1 GCA_007133875.1 Balneolales bacterium
AAAAAAACCGTCTCGCAACATTCCAGGAGGAGGGGTTGATGGAAGAGAGCGACTCCCTGCGGCTTACCGATAAAGGTATGGCCATTGCCGATACCATCACGTTGCAATTGTTGCAATAAATGGATGAGCACATTTGTGAAGTGGCCATTTCTACAAAATCAAAACGGATTTGCAGAAGATGTCCCAGGGCTGTTCGTAATCGGCACCATCAGGCCGTATACCCGTAATTATTGTATTAACAAATTTTTATAATTAACTTCACAAACAGCCGGGGCTATGCGTCTTGTCAATGTGGTCACCTCTCCCGCCGGTTTGTAATGCGTCCATGTACCGGTGGTGTGTTTTAGCCCCTTAAGCCGACCACTCACTTAAAACATTAGGGTATGGGTCAATTGCTACGTCCCCTGGCTCTGGCGGCGGTGCTGTTTCTGCTGCCTTTTACACTTACCGGGTCAACAACGTTACTCACGGAAACCGGGCATGATTATCAAATCTCCGGAATGGTCACCGATACCGGTGGTGATCCCGTCTCCGGGGTGGTGGTTGATCTTCTCGACGAACAGGATGTGCTTATCGATCGGGATACGACCTCAGCCGATGGATCGTACAGTGTTTCCCGAACCGCATCATCTTCCGATCCCGGCCCGTCCGGCGATACCCCCGATCATTTTGAACTGGGCCCGATGTATCCCAATCCAACAGGCGGTCAATCCATTCTGCCGGTCCGTATTGCCGACGACGGAAATTACAGTATCGAGTTGTATAGTGTAGACGGGCGCCTGGTCACTTCCCTTGAAGAAAGGATGAACACCGGTCAACACGCCGTACATATCAGTATGCCGATGAGTGCCGGCACCTACCTGGTTCGTGTGCGTGGAAATGGATACAGCGCGGCACGCCAGGTTACCTCGCTTTCGGGAAGCGGCCCGCGTCTGACTGTCATCCACGGATCTGCGTCGCCTGCCAGTCGTCGTGAAACCGAAGGACAGATCAACCGAAAACAGCCTTTCTCTGTATTCGATACCGAAGCGGTGACCCTGAAAGTGCATGGAAATGGTCTTTACGAAGATTATTTGACACAGTTTGACATCCCCGGCACCCATGATTATGACATCGTCTTGCAACCAATTTCAGTTGACCCGGTTGTGGCGTGTGCCGACCTTCAAACCACGGAGGACTCCTCCATTCCGGCTCGCTATATAAATCTGGAAGGTCTGTTCGAGGTATTCGGCGAGAAACCGATGGCCTGGTTTTATGACGCGACTGTCGATGATCCCGGCGAGAATGACCGTCACCCCGCATTCATCGAACGGACCGGAGATGACGGCGAAGCACAAATAGGCGTACCACTGCATCCGGCGAACCCGATGGACGGCGGAACAGCGAACATTGTGATCATCAGCGAGAACGAATCTATTGTGTGTGAGGGGATTCCCTTTGAGATCGAAGCCATGGCTCCGGCGCCCGGAACGCTGGCCGGAATCGCAGATAACCTGGAGGATATGCTGACAGCCCGAGCCGCTGCAATCGGCTATGCCAAGGCGGAATTACTGAATGCCGACCTCTCCGGGCTGGCTCCGGATGTGATGCCCATCGCTGCCGGTTTTCAGATGCTGGAGGGTGACGGGTTTTCTAACAATATCCGCGCCATCATCAGCGGGGATGCACCGATTGCAGACGATATGGATGATGAGGCGATGGCGTTGGTGGAGGCCGCTATTGCGGCATCCGGCTACGCCGCCGCGCTCTCATCGCTGAATACGGAACTTTCAAATCTGCCCGATATGGAGGCAATGACCGAAGCCGCATCAGGTAAACGCTTGCCGGATGTGCATTTTCAACAATCCTTCGGACTCGATCGGGTTTCGTTGTCATCTCCCCAGGCACTCAGTAACTATATGAACGCGCAATCCCGGTGTGCCAACGCGAATACCGGAACCGCACAGGCGTCGCGTGTTGCCGGTGGACTTGTGCTGACCGGAGTCGCGTTTCTGGTACCCCCCAGTGCTCCTGCTGCCGGGGTGGCCGCGCTCAACCTGTTTTTGATGGATCTGATTCTGGGTATTTGTGAGGATCAATATCCGTCTAAACTGCGGGACATCCAACTGGCGCTCGATCCGGCATCGTTTTATGAGGATTCCGGAGAGACCGGCGAATGGGAGGCCTCTCTTGAGGCAGAGGCAAACGGGTATACACTGACCTGGCCGGATGCGATCGGAGCCATTCCGGGGCTGGGTAAGGTCGGCGAAAAAGTGGGAAGCATCGCCCGGCAAACCGACGCGATCCAGGGGCTTGTCGGTGAAACTACCGAGCTTATCCAGGGTTTCGCGACTGCCGGACTGGGCCTGAATGCCGAAAGCGGACCGATCAATTACCCGGCTACGATTTACGGTCCGTTGATGATCGATCCCACGACCGACGAGGATTATTTTACCTGGGACCTGGTCACACAGGCCGAAACACCGCCGTTCGGCTTTATCGATGACGATACCGGCTATGAACCGCTCGCCGCCGGTGAAGCGGAGCTGTGGGTGCAGACAGCGCAGGGTGTGTTCGAGGGGAACCACTCCAGCGCGCAGGGGGAGCTGGAAGTTCATGCGATCGAAGTGGAAATCGATATCCTCGGAATGGAAAATACGGCAACCAATATTATCCGGATGGGTCCGGAAACCATGTTTGGAAATGAGATCACGCTGGCGGCTTCGGTGGAGTATGCGCATGACGAATCCATCGACTGGTACTATGAGGTTCTGGATGGGCCTGATCCTGTGACATTTGATCCGTTCGGACCGGACAACGAGATGCTATTTCTCGCATTTATGGAGGAGTCGGAAGGTTCGTATATGATTTATGCAGAAAGCGCCACGCGCGACGGGCCGCGGGCCGGGAACGATCCGATACGCTACGATCATGCAGCGATCATTGTCAGTGAAGATGAGGAAGAGCTGGAGTCGTTATTGCATCTGACTCCGCGACCCGGTTGTGTCATGCCGGATCAGGATGACTTCCAGTTCACCGCCAACCTCGGTGAAGACGACGAAATACCGTTTTCCGATTTGGATTATGCAATGAGCGGACCCGGTTCCTTGTCGGCCGACGGGGTCTATTCACCGTCCGGCGAGGGGGGTGTGAGCATTACAGTGGCGTACAATCATCCCGATTACGAGGATCCACCGACCGATGAGGTCACGTTTTTTGTCCGGGAATCCTGTGGTGAGCTGGCGGTTTCGTCGCCTTACTTCACCTATGAAACCGGTGATGTCAAGGCCGACTATCTGGAAAGCAGTCTCATGGAATTGAGTAATATTTTTGGCGACTGGCCCGGTCTGGGACCCGGTGGATATATTGTTCTGTTTGCGGCCACGACCATCGGCGATCCGGGCGAATGGGTGCGGGAGCTACCGTGGGTGGAGGCGCCGGATCACGGGACAGAAAAATGGCAGATTTCCGATTTTTACGACGCTTCGGGTGATGAATGGGTGCCAAGAAGTGAGGGTGTCGATGATTTGTCTCAGTATATCCTGACCATTGAGCGGACCGAAGAGATGCTGGGTGACCAGGTCATCGGTGTAGTCAGTGGCAGTTTCTCCATGCCGATGTATAACTACTCGGAGGCCGAACGGCTTGACTTGTATCCTGATGAATACACCCGTGCCACATTTACCGGGACATTTGAGGATATTCCTGTTTCCGGCCCCTGGCATTTACCTGATTCTCCGTGATTGTTCTTCCCCCCCCTCCATAAACATCACGACTTCTTGATCAAACCGGTCCAATATCTCAATAAATGCCGGAGGCAGGATGGAGCTGACGCGCTCGATAATTTCATCCGGAATTTCCTGGTACCAGGCCGCGGCAATGCTGCCGGCCA
>SLLW01000106.1 GCA_007133875.1 Balneolales bacterium
AACAGGCACCGGTGACCACTGGCCGGGCGTTGCTTCCAGTCGCAGGTCGCCGTTGGTGGCAATTCTGGTTCCGTGCGAGACAATGATGACTCCGCTCTGATGGCTTTCCGGAGCGGTATCCAGGAACGGCATCACCCCAACCCCGCGGTTCTGGAAATAATCAAGATCGTTGAGTTGAAAAGTGGCATTTCCCTGATCCGATGTGGAATCTGACTGGCTTGTTGCATCCGAAGAGGCACAGCCTGGTGCAAGAAATAACAGCGACGTAAACAAGACTGTAAGAAGAATTCTCATAATTCATCCAATTGATTTATTAAAAATGGTTTTTCCTAAATACGTCAGATCAACCCTGAAAAGCAACCTTTGGTAGAAAAAATCTAAAAGAGTTGCCCGGCCCCTCAATGCAATCTTGTTATATTATGCCGTAATATCACAGAAATAACACAGTATTCCGGTCATCCAAATATCACATAACTTTTCTGATATGTCACTTCTTCGTTCTGCACTGATGGCACTACCACTAATAACCGGGTTGACCATGACTTCCTGCAGCAGCGAGAATTCGGGGTTGCCCGCCAATTTTGAGACCCGGCTCGTACCGGTGGCCGAAGGGTATTCTGAAACTTCGGTCAATGCCGTGATTTTCCGGCGCAATTCCCTGGTCACCCATAAAAATAACCAGTTTATAGCATTTTATGACGATCAAGGACGGGTCGTGCTGGGTAAACGGCAATTGGATGAGGATAGATGGCAACTTCACACCTCGGAATACGAAGGAAATGTAACGGATGCACACAATTCCATCAGCATTGCGGTCGACGGAGACGGATATCTGCACATATCCTGGGATCATCACAACAATCCGCTGAACTATGCCCGCAGCCTGGAACCCGGTGGACTTCGGTTCGGTGAGCCGGAACAACTTGGAGAAGCATCGGCCGGACACACCGTGACCTATCCCGAATTTTACCGTATGCCGGACGGAGACCTGCTTTTCATGTATCGCCATGGGTGGTCCGGTGACGGTGTCCAGGTGCTGCACCGCTATGATGTGGAGAGCAGATCGTGGGAATTACTTCATGAGCAGCTCATTGACGGTCAGGGTGAGGTCAATCCCTACTGGCAGACCACCATTGACGACTCCGGCACACTTCACCTCTCCTGGAACTGGCGGAGTCACGCCGGGGTGGAATCGAATCACGACTTGGCCTATGCGCGTTCGCGTGATGGCGGGATAACCTGGGAACGGTCCGACGGGGAGCCGTACAACCTGCCGATCACACCGGAAACGGCCGAGTATGCGCTTCGTATTCCGGAAAACTCCTCGATGATGAATCAGACTTCGATGGCTGCCGATTCCCGCGGCAAGCCCTACATCGCCGGTTACTGGACACCGGAAGGCAGCGATATCCCGCAATACCATGTCGTTTATCATGACGGAGAGTCCTGGCAGGTCACCCGTGCCGGTGAGCTGACCCAACCGTTTACATTGACCGGTGGCGGGACGATGGCACCACCGATTTCACGTCCACAGATCGCTGTTGAGCATACGGATGGCCGTGAGCGGGTCTATCTGTTTTTTCGGGCCGAAGAGCGGGGCAACCGGGTATCAGTCGCTATTTGTGATGATCTGGATTCCGATGAATGGTATATCGGTGACCTTACCGATATGTCGGTGGATGCCTGGGAGCCGGCTTTTGATACCGAACTTTGGCGGCGGGATAACAAACTCCATCTGTATGTCCAGAAAGTAGGACAGGATGACCATGAGCGCGCGGTGGAGATGGATCCGCAAATGGTGTATGTGCTGGAATGGGAGCGGTAATACCAGCCATCACTCCCAGCCCGCCAATGCTGAACGATAATCACAAGTGACACAATATCTATAAGGATGATATCGTAGAAAATTCAGCCTATATTCCGGCTTCTTTTTTCTCACACCATACCGCATGACATACCTATCCGTAGAACAACTCTCCAAATCGTTCGGACTAAAGCCGCTTTTTGAAGGACTCACATTTGGCATCTCCAAAGGGGACAAAACCGCGCTGGTAGCTCCCAACGGGACCGGCAAATCGACACTGCTCAGGGTGCTGTCCGGCATTGAAACGCCCGACAACGGCGAGGTTATGGTGCGCAATGGAATCCGGATGGGGTTCCTCGAGCAGGAGCCTGTTCTGGATGACCGGATGACCATCCGCGAATACATCGCTCAAGGCAATTCCGAAACGGTTGAGGTGATCCGTAAATACGAGGAGGCCACACAGGCCCAGGCGGAAAACTATAACGATGCGACACATACGCAGTTCGAAGAAGCGCTGGCCGCCATGCATGCCGCCAACGCCTGGGATTACGAGCAGCGGATGCATCAGATTCTAAGCAAACTGAGCATCACCGAACTGGATCAGCCGATCGCATCCCTGTCCGGCGGCGAACGAAAACGGGTGGCTCTGGGATTTGTCCTGCTGGATAACCCCGATATCCTGCTGCTGGATGAACCCACCAACCACCTCGATGTCGAAATGATCGAGTGGCTGGAAAACCATCTCGCGAAAAGCACCACCACGCTGCTGATGGTCACGCACGACCGCTATTTTCTTGACCGGGTCTGCAACAACATCATTGAGATCGACAACGGCAATCTCTACCATCATCGCGGGAACTACGAATATTATCTGCAGAAAAAGTCCGAACGCCAGGAGATGGAACAGGCCGAAACCGGAAAGGCAGGGCAGCTATTGAAAAAAGAGCTTGACTGGATGCGCCGGATGCCGAAAGCACGTGGTACCAAGTCAAAATCGCGGATCTCCGCTTTTTATGAGACGGAGAAAAAAGCCAGGGCCAGGGATACAGGGCCCGATATCCGGCTCGAGGTCAACATGAAACGGATGGGGAAGAAAATCCTGGAGCTTTCCAATATCAGCAAGCGATATGGGGATACGGTTATACTGGATGATTTCTCTTACTCCTTCAACCGGGGGGAGCGCATCGGTATTATCGGGAAAAACGGCACCGGAAAAACGACCTTTCTGAACGTCATGACCGGAGATGAGCCGGCCGATTCCGGCGATATCGATACCGGATCCACCATTGTATATGGACACTACAAGCAAAAAGGCATTGAGCTGGATGAAAACAAACGGGTGATTGAAGTGCTGAAAGAGATCGCCGAGGTCATTGAGCTGGCCGACGGAAAGCGCATCTCCGCATCCCAGTTCCTGGAACACTTCATGTTTCCACCCAAAATGCAGTATACACCGGTATCCAAACTGAGTGGCGGCGAGCGGCGGCGTCTTGGACTGATGATGGTCCTCATCAAAAACCCCAATTTTCTGATTCTGGACGAACCGACCAATGACCTGGATCTGGATACGCTGAACCGGCTTGAGGATTTTCTGCAAAATTTCGGCGGATGTTTGATTATCGTATCCCACGACCGGTTTTTCATGGACAAACTGGTACAGCACTACTTCGTTTTTGAAGGAGACGGGGTGATCCGGGACTTCAACGGTACCTATCGGGAATACCGGGAGATGGTGGCGGAGCAGGAACAGTCAGAAAAAAAAGCCGGCCCGGACTCCGGTAAAAGTAAATCGGGCCAGGGGGGCAAAGGTAAAGAGCCAGGTGGAAATAAAAAAACGGGCGGCAAAACCGGCCACACCGGAATGTCATCCGCAGAACCTGAAAAACGGAAACTCACCTTCAAAGAGCGAAAAGAGTACCAAAAGCTGGAGCGTGACATCGAAGAACTGGAAGCGGAGAAAGCAACACTGGAGTCCGTCTTGAGTACCGGTGAGCTGCCATACGACGAGCTGCAAGCATCGTCACTCCGTTACGGTGAGCTTGAAAAAGAAATCGAGC
>SLLW01000101.1 GCA_007133875.1 Balneolales bacterium
ATATCACCGGGTTCCAGGCAGGAGGTCTTGGAGTTGGTGCAGATGGTTCTATCCGTGGAGTGCAAATGGCCGGTTTGGGAATGGGAGCCGGATCATCCTTATCCGGAATACAGATAGCCGGTTTGGGAATGGGCGCCACTGGATCCATTGAAGGTTTGTCGTTAACCGGTCTTGGTATCGGTGCCGGTGGCCACATTCGGGGTGTAACTGCTGCATTACTTGGAATTGGCTCTGGTGATTCTATCTCCGGTATTACTCTCTCCGGAATCGGAATCGGTAGTGGAGGGTCTATATCCGGTATCACATTTGCAGGATTCGGTTTCGGAGCCAGTGGTGATATCAAAGGAATAAATATTGCAGGCCTCGGTTTCGGATCTGGTGAGAACATCAGCGGATTGTCCTTTGCCGGTGTGGGAATGGGTGCCGGCGGCACTATAAGCGGCCTGAGCCTGGCCGGAATCGGTATTGGCGCCAGTGACCAGATACGCGGCGTCAGTCTCTCCGGTCTTGGCACCGGAACTGGTTATCATTTAAAAGGCCTGCATGTTGCTGGTGTGGGAATCGGAGCTGCAAACCTTACCGGTGCAACCATCAGCATGTTTACCGGAGGAGACGGCCTGGCCAGAGGAGTGTTTATCTCCCCTGTTCATTTTAAAATGAAGGATGAGGGTTCACTCCGCGGTGTGAGTGCCAGTGCCTATAACCGAATCGAAGGCACTCAACACGGCCTTACTATTGGTATCTACAACTTCGCAAGAAACCTCAATGGAATTCAGATTGGCCTGCTTAATTATGCCGGCAATAATCCTCCTGGTTTACGATTATTTCCGCTATTAAATGCCAATCTGTGACTTTTACTCCTACCAACACCAAATCCGGATGCCTGATTTGCTCATCGTTGTAAACAAAATCCAGATTACCTGCTCCACTTTACGAACGTAAAGTCCATGTCCTGTGTTTGGATTCACTCTTATATATTGTCTCCGGACTACGTATGCACGAGGTATGCACTAGATTACGGCAAGTTCCGCATGGCATTGCAACATCATTCCATAATTTCAAATATTGATATATGTCTACTAACATAGCCGTTATTGGGACCGGATTTGGAGCACTGGGTGCTGCCGCACGTTTGCTGGCCGAAGGGTATAACGTTACGTTGTTTGAAAAGCGGGACAAGCCCGGCGGACGGGCCTATGTTTACGAACAAAACGGTTTTCGGTTTGATGGTGGACCAACCGTAATCACTGCTCCGTTCATGTTTGACGACATTTTTGAAAAAGCGGGCAAAAAACGGGAAGATTACTTTAAACTCGTTCCCTGCCAGCCATTCTACCGGATTTTCGACCACGAAGGCCGGCATTTCGATTATAACAGTGATGAAGACTTTATCTTTTCTGAAATTGACCGGTGGAATCCCGGGGACAAAGAGGGCTACCACAGATTCATGCAGACCACCAAAGCCATTTTCCAGAAGGGATTTGTGGAATTAGCTGATAAACCGTTTCTCAAATTTATGGATATGATCAGGGTTGCGCCGGATCTCATCCGTCTTCAATCACATAAAAATGTTCATTCCTACGTATCCCAATTCGTTAAGAATGATTTTCTGCGCCGTTGCTTCTCCTTTCACCCGCTTCTGGTGGGAGGAAATCCATTTGACACGACTTCGATTTATGCCATGATTCACTATCTGGAGAGGGAATGGGGGGTACATTATGCCATGGGGGGAACCGGATCCATTGTAGACGGGATGGTAAAACTGATCCATGAACTGGGGGGCTCCATTCATTTCAATACGGAGGTTTCCAAAATCAGGATTAACAACAGGAATAACGCGGAAGGGTTAGAACTGACTGATGGAAGTTTTATACCTGCTGATGTAGTAATTTCCAACGGTGATCTCGCCTGGACCTACCGTTACATGATAGATGAGTCCCGCCGAAAGACCTATACCAACCGGAAAATCGACAAAATGAAATACAGCATGTCGCTTTTTGTGCTCTATTTTGGAACAGACAGGAGATACAACAAAACGAAACTAAAACATCACAACATCATCCTCAGTAAACGATACAAATCGTTATTGAGTGACATTTTTGACAAGAAAATCCTGGCGGATGATTTTTCACTGTATCTCCATATGCCGACGTATACCGATCCTTCACTGGCGCCCGAAGGCGGGGAATCTTTTTATGTGCTTTCTCCTGTTCCTCATCTGGACGGGACAACCAACTGGGATAAGATGAGTGAATCTTATGGTGATAAAATCCTGGCCTTTCTGGAAGAGAATTACCTTCCCGATCTCAGGAATCACATAAAAGTCCGGATGCATATTGACCCGTTACATTTCCAGAATACACTCAACAGCTACAAAGGATCGGCATTTTCTGTTCAACCGCTATTGACCCAATCTGCCTGGTTTCGTCCCCACAACCGCTCCGAAGATTTTCCTAATTTATTTTTCGTTGGAGCCGGTACGCATCCCGGTGCCGGTCTTCCGGGGGTGTTATCCTCGTCTATCATAGCAGAAAATCTGATAAAAGAATATTTTCCGGTTTCACATGCATAACTTAAGTGACATATTCTGACATTATATGTCTCTCACTTTTATAAGAAATATCCTATTTTAAACGTAATACAGTTAAGACATTTTGTACACACTTTATAACCCTTTGTGATATGAGTAATTTTCCAAAAGGATTTATTCTCGGCCTGCTTTCCGGCTCATTGGTCGGATCATTCATGGCTTTATTGTATGCACCGGATAAAGGAGCAAATACGCGGGACCGGATAAGCTACCGCCTGAATAACTACATGGATGAACTCAGTAATCTGATCGACCGTTTGCAGTATGAAAAAAGCATTGTTTCCGATGCGAAAAAAGAGGGAGATCTGGTAGTTGAAGAAGCCCAAAAAAGAGCAGAAGATCTTATCTCAGAGGCGGAGAAACTGCTTGAAAATATCGGCGATTCGAAAAAGAAGTGA
Organism: Balneolales bacterium; assembly: GCA_007133875.1. GTDB lineage: Bacteria > Bacteroidota > Rhodothermia > Balneolales > Natronogracilivirgulaceae > SLLW01. The sequence continues at coordinate 2,989 of SLLW01000101.1, forward strand.
GGCGTTGACACCGCAAACGGGTTAACGGGACTGCCAGAGAAAAAAGAGCTGTCAGTTATCGAATCTGCTTTTTTTTCGACAAATCAACCGGTTATAACGGTTGAAATCTCTTCGGACAGATTGACGGAATTGTCCATAGTCCGAAAAATTTGATAAAAAAAGGGAGCCTTTTGAGCTCCCTTTTTTTAGTCTTCTTTATTCTCCTTCACATCTTGTACGGATGGAGTATCAGCTCCAAGTTGCTGGAAGACTCTGCTGGCTGCGCCAACGTCTTCCATATCTTCTTTGGAACCAACAATGATGTCCTGGTATTTCCGCAGACCGGTACCTGCCGGAACACGATGTCCGACAACCACATTCTCTTTCAGGCCCATCAGATTATCAGCTTTCGCCTCAATAGCAGCCTGTGTAAGTACCTTTGTGGTTTCCTGGAATGAAGATGCCGACAACCAGCTTTCGGTTGAAAGCGCGGCACGGGTAATACCAAGAAGTATCGGCTTGGAAATGGCAGGATCAGCCGGCCGTGTTTCCATCTCTTTTTTGTCGCTGGTAATCAATTTCGAATTGATCTCACGGATTTCACGCCGTTCGAGCAACGATCCGAGCGAAACATCACTATCTCCGGGATCCGTAACGACATATTTGCCAATCAGTGCATCATTGGTCCGATTCACTTCAAAACGGTCAATTTTATCTCCTTCCAGGAACATCGTATCGCCCGAATCCGTAATCTCGACTTTCTGCATCATCGTACGCACAATGGTCTCGATATGCTTATCACTGATTTTTACACCCTGAAGTCGATAAACCTCCTGGATTTCATTCACCAGATACGACTGAACCGCAAAAGGCCCGAGAATACTCAGAATATC
>SLLW01000308.1 GCA_007133875.1 Balneolales bacterium
ACCAATTTTGTGATTGCACATCATCTGAACCATATACGCCATAAATTCAGATGATTAAAATAGCTGCGAGGGGGTATCAGGGGGGGGATTCAACCGACGTGCAGTCCGTCAATTATAAACAGGTGATATTCGCAAGGAATATTAAAAATGGAGCAGTAATTACATTGCCTGCTTATTACTGTCCCGGACACACGTAAGCTTAAATCGCACCTTTTTTCAAAAGAAATTTATGCCATTAACAGTATTTAAAAGGAAAACTATCAAACATGGAACCAACAGATAACAAAAAAAACAGGCCGTTAAAAAATGGCTGGACGATCGGGAAACAGCTTTCTTTCAGTTTTTTCGGAATTGCTGCAATAACATTTATGGTAGGATTGATCGGGTTCGCAGGCGCCTACCTCAGTGACAACTCTATCCGGGAAATCGGTGAAGTTCGGTTGCCCGGTGTATCCAGCTTGCTGGAGCTCGAGAAAGAAGGTGAGCATATCACTTCCATTATGCGGTCGCTTGCGATTCCGGGATTGACACAGCAAGAACGACAACAACAATACGATAATTTGGCTCAGTCACGATTACGCTACGAGGAGTCCTGGAATATTTATGAACCACTACCACGAACTGAAGAAGGGACGCGTTTGTGGGAACGGTTTGTACCTGCCTGGAACGCCTGGCGGGAAGCAAACACCCTTGCCCGGAATTTGAACGCACAGTTTGATGAATTTGGTATTGACAACCCGATGGAGTTGGAGGCACAGCTCGAACAGTTTATGAAAGACCATTATATAGCAGTACAAAATGTGTTGCACATGCTCTATGTGGATGAGGAGTTGTTTCATGGCAACGATGATCATACCGCATGTAATGCCGGACAATGGATGCCTGTTTATCACACCACTAACAGGGATTTGCAGAACCTGATCCAAAGCTTTGAAGAACCGCATCGCAACTTTCACAATGCGGTACGTCGAATGCAGAATCATGTGGCAGCCGGGGAACTTGCAAATGCCCGGCAATTATATGCCGCCGAATTCATCCCGAGTATGGAACAGGTATTCGACACCTTTAATGAAATGCTGGTGTTGTCCAATAACGCAAACAATGCACTTCAGGAGACCCAGGAACTGTTGATGGGTGAAGTAAATGATCGTCAGCAGGCAGCGATGGGCTTGCTGGGGCAATTGGTTGATGTCAATTTGGAATTTGCCGATGAGGAGCTATCTGCAGCCACTACCACCTCCATTTTCATTCGGACGCTATCTCTCATCGGACTGATTCTGGGTGTTGCTCTTGCATTGATCCTGGGAATCATGATCAGCCGATCCATCAACTCCAGACTACGACGAATCATTGACGGACTCAACAGTGGCTCGGAGCAGGTCAATTCGGCCTCCATGCAGCTTTCAAGCTCCAGTCAGGAACTTTCGGAAAGTGCCAGTGAACAGGCAGCAGGCCTGGAAGAGACCACGTCTTCTCTTGAAGAAATGTCATCACAAACCAAACAAACCGCTCAAAATGCCGGCGAAGCGGAACGTGCCATGAAAGACGCCGAGCCACGCATTAAAGAGGGGGTTGAAGCCATGGAACGTATGATGACCGCCATGAAGGACATCAGCAATGCCTCCCAGGAAACCTCAAAAATCATTAAAACCATTGATGACATCGCTTTCCAGACCAATCTGCTGGCACTCAATGCGGCAGTTGAAGCGGCGAGAGCCGGAGAAGCCGGAAAAGGGTTTGCTGTCGTGGCCGAAGAGGTCCGAAACCTGGCACAGCGAAGTGCCGAAGCGGCCCAGAATACTTCGGAACTGATCGAGCGTTCACAAACTAGTTCCGGAAGAGGCACATCGGTGGCCCAGGAAGTTTCAGACAACCTTGTTAAAATCAAACAAAGTATCGCGGATGTCAGCACCCTTGTCGTTGAGATCGCTGCCGCCGGCAAAGAACAGGCAACAGGCATTTCGGAAATTAACAGCGTTATGTCCGAGATGGACAAAACTGTTCAAAATAATGCATCCGGATCCGAAGAAGCCGCCAGTGCTGCCGAGGAGCTCTCTTCTCAAGCCATGGAATTAAGTCAAATGGTCGCAGAGCTGAATGAAATGGTCGGTGGCAGCAGTGCTATTGACACAAATGGCATAGCCATGCTAAACAAGATGAAATCTATGGATTGGAGGGGCGGTTCTGTGAAAAATGGAACCGTGAAGCACACCTCCAACCACCATCACCCTGCAAAAGGTTTTAACGGTTATGGTAATGGCTTCGATAACGGCAAAAAAGTGACCACAAAAAAACCTGAAGCCAGTATGGTTATTCCGCTTGATGACGACGAATTAAGCGATTTTTGACAAACCAGAAAGGAGTATCCTGTCATGACATAACGTTGTGACAGGATGCCTCAATAAAATTTTCGCACCCCGCATTGAATATTTCAACGTTACGATATCACAAAGACCAATATGGAAAATCAGGCATTTACACAGACAGAGGAGCAGATAATTGAAGGGGGAAAGTTCCTGACTTTTTTCCTTGACAGGGAAGAATATGCTATAGAAATACTAAAAGTGATGGAAATTATTGGATTGATGTCCATCACTCCGGTTCCGAGCATGCCGGGATATATACGCGGTATACTGAATCTGCGTGGCAAGATCATACCGGTTATGGATATCCGATCCCGATTCGGACTGCCCGGTGTGGATGACACCGCTGAAACCTGCATCATAGTACTTCAACAGGATCAATTTCAGATGGGTATCGTTGTCGATAAGGTTTCGGAAGTGGCAGAGCTTGGCGATACCGAAATCGATGATATACCTTCTTTCGGAGCAGGTATCACAAATGATTATCTCGCAGGAATCGGGAAAGTAGAAAATACCGTCAAACTGATCCTGGATGTGTCCCGCGTCCTGTTTGAAGCCCGGGAGGTAATTCCGGAGTCACCAGAAGCGGCCTTTTAGGCACCACAATTCATGGCAAACTGTGATCCGAACAAATCACGGATGCGTCCGGTTCCGCTTAAACAACACAAACTACAGCCGATAATTCAAATACGGTATCCGTATTCACTTAAATTTCATGATGTTACACTATATTCCCGGACTGTAATTTATAATATATTCCGCGACAAGTATTTTACCGTCATTTCATCCCGGGGCTCGATCCGCTGATATACGTATTTCATATCAGATAATATTTGTTGGCCATACAAACGCTACTACCATATGAATGCGAGTCATTACCAGGAAATGATTCAATCCGCATCTTTTGCCTATGTTCATCAGAGGATCATTCTGGATGACTCCGGTGAGCCGTGCGATTTTATGGTTCTGGATGCCAACCCCGCATTTGCCAAATTTATCGGGTTACCCCTGACGGATATCCGGAACCGAACCGTCCTTGAAATCAGGCCGGATCTGAGGAACAGCCCGTTTGACTGGTTCGATTTTTGGGACAAGGTCGCTTTGAACGGAGGCACAGATGAAAAAGAGCTGTATTTACCCCATGCAAAGCGGTGGTACCGGGTACAGGGTCACTCCCACAAAAAATCGGAACTTCATACGTTTATATTCGACATCACCGATAAAAAAGACCTGAGCAAGGATTTTGAATATTTCTTCGATATCAGCCTGGATTTGCTTTGTATCGCTAACAAAAATGGCTATTTCATACGGGTCAACAAGGAGTGGGAGAACATCCTTGGGTATAAAACCAGGGATTTGGAAAACCGGAAATTTCTGGACCTTGTTCATCCCGATGATCTGCCTGCAACTCTGGAAGCCCTGGCAACGCTCGGCAGCAATAAAGATGTTAATAATTTTGTAAACCGTTACCGCCACAAGGATGGGTCTTACCGCTACATTGAGTGGCAGTCGCAACCGCAGGGTGACCTCTACTATGCCGCTGCCAGAGATATCACAGAACGGAAAAAAGCCGAAGCCGCCCTTCGTGAAGAGCACAGCCTGATGCAGTACATCATCCGGCATGATCCCAATGCTATTGCTATCCATGACCGTGAACTGAGATATATCTATGTAAGTGATCGGTATCTGCAAGATTATGGCGTGGCCAGAGAAGATATCATCGGGAAACACCATTATGAAGTTATGCCTGACATCCCGGAAAAATGGAGAAAGATTCACAAACGTGCACTGTCCGGGGAGGTGATCAGCAAAACGAATGACATATTCATCCGGCAGGATGGATCCATCGAGCACACCAACTGGGCATGCCGACCCTGGTTCCGGACCGATAACACTATCGGGGGTATTGTCCTCTATACGGAAGTCATCACAAAACGGAAACAGGCTGAAAAGCTCCTCAAAAAAAATCTTCGCGAGAAAGAGATCCTGTTATCGGAAATACATCATCGTGTAAAAAACAACATGGCTGTCATCTCCAGCCTGCTGGCACTGCAAATCGAATTTCTGGACACCAAAAAAGAGCCCGAAATACTGCTTTATGAGACACAAAACCGGATAAAATCGATTTCGTTGGTGCATGAGCTTGTGTACGCCAACAATAATTTCGTCGAAATCAATTTTGCCGAACTGCTGAACCGGTTGGTAAAACTTGTTGATGAAATCCACAATACGGATGAAAAAAACGTTACTGTTGATATCCGGGCTGTTGATGTCACATTGGAGATGAACAGCTCAATCCCTTTGAGTCTGCTCGCCAATGAGCTGATCACCAATGCCTACAAGCACGCCTTCAACGGCCGTAAAAACGGCAGAATTGAAATCCGGGTAGAACGGGAGATGGAAGTCTACCTGCTTACCGTGAAGGATAACGGGATTGGTGTATCGGATACCACCCGGCTGGATTCACCGGAAACATTCGGATTCACCATCGTTCACGGTTTGGCGCAACAATTACGAGGAAAACTCACCTACACATCCGCTGAAAATGAGGGGCTCCGGGTTGATTTTCGGTTTTCCCGAGAAATCGGCAGAAAGCAAAAAAATGTGCCGGTGATCGCTTAGCAGGATCGGGATAGTTCAGCTTTTAGCATTGTCTTCATGCAAGATGCTGTTCAAATTCAGTATTGTGTGCAACCTTTCACACCCGTGACGAACAAAACCAAAAGCTTATTCATCCGAATTAATATTCATATTCTCATAAATGAAATGCTTATTTATTTCATGTAAGCTAGTACAATTTGCAAAACCCGATGCCTGTAAAATCCCTCCACGCTTTTGAAACTTTTAAGTAGTTTCGCTACTTTGAAAATACTTCGTATCAAAGAATATATATTATAACAGACATTAAACTAACATTTCAGTAATAAAAACCGCCAGTCGTCAACAAGATGGGAAATATTATGATGATAACGGTACCAGCCTGACGCCTGATCATTCGTGAATGAAAACGGAACAAAAATTTAGTAACCTGTTTATTATACCCTCTTACATCATATATACGTGAAAAAATGAACCCAAAAGATACCATCCAAATTCAGGGAATCACAAGAAGAGATTTTGTAAAAGCCGCTTCACTCACCGCTGGCGGACTGATGTTCGGCTCCCTTCCCATCTCATCAAGCGCCTATGCCGCAGGTAACGGCAAAATCAAGGTTGCCCTTGTTGGCTGCGGCGGCCGGGGAACCGGTGCGGCCTTCAACGCTTTGGCAGCCGGAGAAGATATCCAGCTGGTTGCCATGGCCGATATCTTCGAAGACCGTTTGACGGAAAGTTTCGGCCATCTTTCCCAGCGTTACGGAGATTCCGAACAACTGAATGTTCCCGATGAACATAAATTTATTGGTTTCGACGGGTACAAACATGCCATCGATCAGGCTGATGTCGTTCTCCATGCCACACCTCCGGGCGAGCGGCCGAAGCACTTCCGCTATGCTGTGGAGCAAGGAAAACACGTCTTCATGGAAAAACCTGTCGCCACCGACGCTCCCGGAGTGCGCAGTGTACTGGAATCAGGGAAAATTGCCAGGGAAAAGCAATTGAACGTAGTCATCGGACTGCAACGCCGATACCAGGACAACTACCGCGAAACACTGCGCCGTATTCACAACAATCAGGTCGGCGAAATTATGGGCGGACAAGTGTACTGGAACCAGGGTGAGCTCTGGGTCAACCGTCGTCAGCCCGATCAATCAGAACTCGAATACCAGATGAGAAACTGGTACCATTTTGTCTGGATATGCGGCGACCACAATGTTGAGCAGCATATTCACAACATTGACGTGGCCAACTGGTTCCTGGGCGAATATCCGGTCCGTGCACAGGGCATGGGGGGACGAGAAGTCCGGAAAGGCATCGAATATCCTCAGATCTTCGACCATCACTCCGTTGAGTACCAATACGCGAGCGGAGTGGTCATTTCCAGTCAGTGCCGTCAGATTCCGGGTTGCTGGAACAGTGTATCTGAATCCTTCCAGGGCACCAAAGGAACCCTTTATACCGACGGCAGCAACAATGCCGTTCTCCGTGACCGAAACGGCAACACCCTCTATGACCATGACGGTGAGGAAGACCCCAACCCGTATCAGCAGGAGATTGACGAATTGTTCGAATCCATCAGACGCGGGAACGTAATCAACGATACCGAGATCGGTGCCAAAGCCACGCTTTCAGGGATCATGGGCCGCATGGCCACCTACTCAGGTCAGATGATCGAGTGGGACGAGGCATTGAACGCCGAACAGAAACTGGTTCCGGATTACGTCGACTGGGATATGACACCACCGGTAGTTCCGGACGAGAATGGCCGCTATCCTATTGCCGTACCCGGTCAGACGGATGTATTGGGCCCCATCGCGGACCGGTAAAACGCCCATCTGTTTACATACAGACGCCATCCCTACTCAGAAGATATTTAGCTGAATGCAATCAGCTGGATTCGACTTCAGCCAGACAGTATATTTGACACGCTGGATGAAAGGGACCTTGTAATTGAGTCCCGGTGCAGTGGTATGATGATATTTGCCGAACCAAAGTACCACTTCAAACTCTTCGGGCCCGACTGTATAAAGTGTTGAATAGCCGGCCAGAGGCACAAGTACTCCGATCAACAGCTTTCAGAGGTGATTTTTTATAGCTTTGAGATATGGCGGTAATTCATTCTTGCCAAATGGTTTATTATCTGCCATTCTCGGGTTGCATAGCTGTCCAATGATTCCCCCAAAAATAATACGTTGCATTACAGCAACTACCTGCGATACTCAATCAACATGACTGTCTTGAAGAAAAACGAGAGGCCCTTGAAAAGTAGACCTCGTTATGACGACCACATTCGCCAGACATTTTTTAGTCGTATTTTTTATGCCGGAGCCTTTCTGGCATTTGCTTCTCCGGTTCTGATTTGTAGCTCAATATAGCTTTTGCTATAATTTCAGATTGGCAAAGAATAACAAAAACGATACGCACATGAAAGACAGGCGATACTCTTATGAGGATCTGTTGGTCATGTCCAAGGGGTTATTATTAACCCAGGGGATGTCTGATGAGGCAGCAGAGGCCACCAGCGAAATACTGGTAGAGGCAGATCTCATGGGTCACATTACACATGGCCTGACTTTGCTCCCTGTCTATATTGATGAGCTTAAAGCAGGACGAATGAAACCTGAGGGTTCCCCGGTTATTGTCTCGGATAAGGGATCCGCGGTAGTCTGGGACGGAGAATATCTAAGCGGTATCTATCTTACCCGATCTGCTGTAACCGAAGCACTTGAGCGCAGTCAAAAATATCCGGTGGTTACCTATGCTCTCAGGCGAGCACACCATATTGCTTGCCTGGCAGCATACATGCCGCAAATTGTTGAGAACGGGCGTATTGGTATTCTCATGGCGTCGGATCCAGCAGCAGCTTTGGTGGCGCCTTTTGGGGGTAGAAGCCCGGTTTATTCCCCGAATCCCATCGCTGCTGGAATCCCTTCTGGCCCTGATGGGCCCATTATCCTTGATATAAGTACTTCTACAACTGCTGCAGGAGTGGTAAACAGGTATCAAAAAGCGGGAAAGCATCTTCCTGGTGAATGGATGCTCACCGCAGACGGCAAACCCAGCAATGATCCAAGTACTCTGACATCCGGGGGAAGTATTTTGCCATTAGGAGGTTTAGATGCAGGCTACAAGGGGTTTGCACTGGGACTATTGATAGAGGCGCTTACCTCCGGTTTGGCCGGTTTTGGCCGAGCAGATAAGCCCAATAATTGGGGCACGTCAGTCTATCTGCAGATTATTAATCCTGAATGCTTTGGTGGGCTTCGAGCATTCGAGCGGGAAACGGGATGGCTAAAAGAAGTTAGTAAAAAATGCCGGCCTCGCCCGGGTTACACAGAAGTACGAACCCCCGGAGATCGTGCACTGGCACTCAAGGCCGAGCAAATGGAAAAAGGTGTGTGGATGGAGAGTGGGCTGATTGAAGTGCTATCTCAAAGATGTCGCTCTTCAGGTATACAGTTTCCCGTTGCCTTTTAACTGGCTCAATTATTGGGAGGGGGTCATATTACCTGAGGGCTTGCTCGATCATTTTGATATTGAGAAGATTTAGCAGGGCACCGAGGGTCAAAACGAAAAGTACATTCACATACATTTGGCGGAGAAGAATCAGTTGCCTCAAGGTTATCGTCCTGCCCAGTAGGAAGCAAGGGTTTTACTGAGTCCAGGAAGCTCATCGATTTTCCTGTCCGTAACATGAATGTGTATCTGGGCATCAAACCACGGCAGGTCAAAGAAGTCACCTTGGATATGGTCAAAAAGCATGGCTGAGCCGCACACAAGCTGTTCCCCAATGCATCAGCCGAATCATTCAACACCAAGGTCAAACAATTCCGGGCTATACAGCGAGGTGTTTCAGACACCGAACTCTTTTTGTTTCGTCTTTCAATAATCTATGACTGGAAAAGTGTAATCCCCAGAAAATACAACAGATCCAGGCTAGACCTTTCTGATGGTTATTTGACAAAAAATACAATTGACAATCTGATTGCTTTTGACTAAAGTATGATAAATGTTATCACATAAAATTGGTTAAATTTATTCAAAATCTTTTTTAATTGTCCGAAAGGCCCATTACTTGCTATATATAATAACGATTCCCACCTGGATGGGAAAAGAGTATCAAAATAAAAAAAGGAAGGAATACATTTAATCAACAATCAACAAACCCAAACAAAAAGAGCCATGAAAATAAAGATACTGAGTTTGATACTGATTATCCTCGGCTTTGGCTTTCATCAGGCCACTGCTCAGACTGTTCAGTATGATAATGTCCATTATGGTGATAATGTAATTCTTAATCACAACTTTGCGAATGATTTCGTTCACTGGGAACTTGTTGGTGCTGAAGCGGAAGATCGCTTTGAACTTTTCCCCAGTGAGCATGATAATGGGCAGACATTGACGTATGATGGTGGAAATCTGATTCAGATTTTCAGCGAACCGGTGGAAGCTGAGCCCGGCCTTTCCTATCTATTCCGTGTGCACACCCGTACCTCGGGCTCACATGGTGGGGGTGCCAACATGAAACTGATTTTCATGGATGAAAATGATCGAGTAGGGGAGGATTGGATTTTTCTACCTGAAGATACCCAAGAGTTTGTATACAGTGAGTTAACCATGGAATCCCCGGAAGGAACTACTCATTTGCAGGTGGAATTGGCAACTTGGCATGATAATCACACCGTTGAAGTGGACGCGGTTTATGTAATGCACGAGGTGGAAGAGGATGAGGCCGAAATCGCTCCGTTCGCACTGCTTAATCCGGTAAACGGAGCAGAGCTCTTGGTTGCCGGCCAACCCGCCGATGAAGTGGAAATCAACTGGGAAACCGCTGTATCTGACGATGCGGTAACCTATACCTGGCATCTTGACGTGCGTGGTGGTGACTTCTCAAATCCCATTGTAAGTCTGCCTGCTGATAACGACGGGCAGGATACCCGGATTACCCTTACACTGGAAACCATCGACCAGCTGCTCGATGATAACGGGCTGAGTGTTGGCGATGTTCTGGAAGCGGACTGGACCGTGACCGCCGAAACAGACACCGAAGTCGTATTTGCTGATGATCCCTTCTCCATTGATCTGGAGCGTGGAGTTGTTGAAGTACTTCAAATAGACAGCTTTGTCCTGCAGAGCCCGCCCGATGGCACTAACCTTCTGGTGGAAGGTGATTTTAATGATCCAGTGGTCATCACCTGGGAACGCCCCGCACCATATGATGAAGACCTGGTTTTCACCTGGCATCTTGACCAGCGCGGCGGCGATTTTAGCGATCCAATCGTGAGCCTGCCTGCCGATAACAACGGAAATGCCAATGAAATCACTCTGACCCTGGGGGCTATTGACGAACTTCTGGAGGCCAACAATCTTGTTGTGGGTGACATACTGGAAGCCGACTGGACCGTTACCGCTGAATTCGAAGATCTTGTTCAGTTTGCCGATGAACCTTTTGCAATCGATCTGGAGCGCGGAATTATTGATATAGGAATCGTGCCTCCACCGGATGATGAGCGGATGTCACTGCAACCCTTTCCTTTCGCGTTCAATATGGATACGGATGTTGTGGACTGGACCTTACCGACGTTCTGGCCATTTGATGGAGCCACCCTTACCCGTATCGAAAACCCGGATCCCTCCGGACTCAACGAGTCGGATTTCGTACTTAGATACGAAAAAATGGAAGGTGCCGAGCCATGGGCCGGTTTCTTCTATCGTTTGGAAAGTCCTGTTCAGCTGACCGACAACTCCGTGTTCAGGATGAAAATCTGGTCACCACGTTCCGATATTCAGGCCATCATGAAACTGGAGCTGGTGAGCGGTGGCAGCACAGATGATCAGCTCGCCGATGTAACCCAATCCGGCGAATGGATTGAACTGGAGTGGGATCTGAGCGAACTGGATCGTGAAGTGTCTTGGGACATGGTGACGGTCATATTGGATATGGATTTCGATAACCATCCTCAGGGAGGTGATCTTCACACCTGGTATCTGGATGATTTCGCTCTTGAAGGTGTGGGTATTGCTCCAAGAAGGTATGAAAGCATCAGTGACCTGCTTGAAAATGCCGAACTGGGCGAAAAATCCATGCTGAGCAACGAAGTGATTGTCACCTTTGTAGCGCCTAACTTCCGCAATCAGCACTATCTCTCTGATGAAACCGGGGCTGTTCTGGTAGACGATACAGGCGAAATCCTTTCCGGTCTCGAGCGTGGTGACGGAGTTACCGGGTTCCTGTTTGAATACAGCGAATTTCGGGATGTAGCGCAACTGCTTCCCCTGGAAGATATCGATCCAAGTTCTTCCGACAATGATCTTCCCTACTGGGAATCAACACTTGCCGATCTGGAATACGTGGGAGAGCCTCGTCTGGTGCGGGTTCAATATGTGGATTTCCTTGACGAAGGTACCTTCGAACAATCCACAAACTACGGTATCGTCGATCCGACCGTTGATGATCCGGTAACCTTCCGGACCCACCTTGGTGACTCTGATGTGATCGGCCAGCCGATTCCTGAAGGCACACGCCATGTGACCGGTATTGTTGCCGAGTTTGAGGGTAACCCGCAAATCTATGCAGCGCACTATGATCTGCTTGAAGAAATAATCAGATACGAAGTTGTCTTTAATGCAGACATGAGCCAGGCCGCTGATTTCGATCCGGACACCTATGATGTCTACATCGGCGGAAACCTTGCCGGCGGTTGGGCACAGCCCGGCTCGGATCCGCAGTTCCGTATGGAACCGGTCGAAGATGGCTCGGACATCTACACCATAACCCTGCATCTCGAAGAAGGAAATTACGACTACAAGTACTTCCTGATCGAAGACGAACCCGACTGGGATATGGGCGAATGGCCCGGTGATCCGAACCGTACGGTTACGGTAACCGATGACATGGAAGTCAACGACATCTTCGGAGTCCAGCCCGATAATATTGTAGCCCGTGCTCAGATCATTCATAACGCGGCCGACCCGGCAGCCGCTTCGGTTGACATCTACGTCAACAGCGAGCTGTTTGTTGATGAGCTTGGCTTCCGCGAGGCCACCCCGTTTGTCGATGTACCGGCCAACAGGGCTCTGGACATCGCCATTTATCCGGCCGGAGCCGATGCCGGTGAAGCCGATCCGGTATTCAGCATCGAAGGTGTCGAATTTGCCTTCGGTGAGACCTACAGCGTGATTGCCAACGGCGTTCTGGGTGATGGCTTTGCAGCCAATCCCGATAATGTAGCAACCGACTTCAACCTGTTTATTATTGAAGATGCACCGGTTAGTGCTAACGAAGATGAAGTCAACTTCTTTATCTGGCACGGTGCAACCGACGCTCCGGCAGTAGACGTGTGGGTAGGCGACGGGCCGACGCTGGTCGAAGGAGCCGCTTACACCGGTTTCACCGATGTGATCACTGTTGAAGCAGCCGAATACCCCCTTTATCTTGGAGTGGAAGGATCAGCTGGTACAGGAGATGCACTGTTTGAATTTGCAGCTGACCTGTCAGGCGCTGCTGGTTCGGGAGCAGCTATACTGGCTTCCGGCTTCCTTGCACCTGAAGACAACCAGAATGGTGCAGAGTTCGGACTGCTGGTGGCACTGCCCGACGGAACCACCATGCTGCTGGATGCTCTTGAGCCCACCAGTAGCGAACAGTTTGCCGATCAGCCGGAAACATTCCGACTGGAGCAGAACTACCCGAATCCGTTCAACCCGACAACCAATATCGAGTTCTCGATTCCTGAATCGTCAGATGTGACCCTGGAAGTGTTCAATGTTCAGGGGCAGCGGGTTGCCACACTGGTCAATGAAAATCGCAGTGCCGGAGTGCACACGGTTGAGTTCGACGCGAGCAACCTGTCCAGCGGTGTGTATCTGTACCGAATTCGGGCTGGTGGTTTCAACCAGGTAAATAAAATGATGCTGGTCAAGTGAGCCAGATTTCAGGTACAGCCGACCCGCAGCCGGAACAATGTCCGTGCTGAGGCTAACCGGCTGGCAATTTCCAAAGGGTGTGATCCGACAAACCGGGTCACACCCTTTTTTTATTCTATTACAGAATCATCCCCGTTTCTGTTAGATACCTTTTTTCCTGTCGAGAACTATACTCTGATCCCGGATCTGAAAACGTTTTTGCTCAATATATACCAGGATCAAACTCAACTATATCAAATCATCCTGAAACATTATAAGAGTGCTGCATTGCGGAAAACAGAAAAAAGAATCCAAGTGACTGATTTAATATAAATTTAGAAGTATCTTTCCTGATATAAAGCTATTCGTTGGATCTTCATAACGGTTTCTCAACAACCTTGTCGTAATCCTATGCCTCCCTCGCCCTCGTCACCCTCGCCTTCTTCTTCCTCCTCCTCCAATAAAAATATTTTCATGATAGGAATTAACTCCTTTAATCATGAAAAATTGAAATCCCTGAAAAATTTTGAGTCGTACCAGTTTTACGGCCTGATTCCGCCGGAAGAGGCAGAAGACGCCGATCATTACGACATCCCGGTCATGATGTCCGATCTGCAAAACAAACTTGCAGCATTTAACGGGTCGGTGGATGCCATTGTGACCTATATCGATTTTCCGATCAGTATGATGACCCCGCTGCTCCGTCAGCAATACGGGCTCATCTCTCCGAGTATTGAAAGTATATTGAAGTGTCAGCACAAGTACTGGAGCCGGATAGTTCAGAAAGAGATTGTTCCGGAAGCCATCCCCGGTTTCAGCCCGGTAAACCCCTTTGCCGATGATCCGCTTGCCACCGTAAATATCGCTTTCCCGTTTTGGCTCAAACCGGTCAAATCCGTCGGTTCCTACCTCGGTTTTCGCATCAAGAGCCGCAAGGAGTTTTACCGTGCCATCGGGGTAATACGCCAACATATCGGACGCATGGCCGAACCGTTCAATGTCATTATGGACCGGGCCGACGTTCCAGAAGATATCAGGAACATTGATGGCAGCTACTGCATCGCCGAGCAGCTGATCGGAGGACGACAATGCACACTCGAAGGTTATGTATACAACGGCCGGGTAACCATACACGGTGTCGTCGATTCTATTCGCTTTCCCAACAGATCCACCTTTTCCCATTACGATTACCCCTCCCGGCTTCCCCTGAAAGTCCGGCAACGCATGACCAGGATCACCGAAATAGTGCTCGGACACATCGGTTATGACAATCATCCGTTCAACATCGAATTTTACTGGAATCAGAGTACCGATAAAATCTGGCTGCTGGAGATCAATACCCGCATATCACAATCCCACAGTGATCTATTTGAAAAAGTGGACGGCGTATCCAACCACCAGATCACCGTGGAG
>SLLW01000232.1 GCA_007133875.1 Balneolales bacterium
GCTCTGTATCCGCTTCGCTTGTCGTTTCGGTATCATCCTCCCCTGCGCCTTCTGTATCGACCTCGCTTGTGGGTTCTGTGGGTAGTTCCTCCAAATCTACTTCACCTGTGCTTTCAGTATTAACTTCCCCTGTGGTTTCAGTATCAACTTCTGCCGCTTGCTCTGTTTCCTTCGCCTCAACAGCTCCGGTCGTGTCGTTTCCCCCAAAGATTTTTCCCGCATTGGCCGCTTCGGTTTCGTGGTCGTCTGCGGAGGTCATCGAGTGGAGGCGGTCGTGCTGCTTGTCTTCCCGAAATTCAATCGCCCCCGTTTCAGCGTTGGAGCCTATCAGTTTGCCGTAGTCCGCTTCCTCTGCTGGGCGGTGGTAGGTGGGGTCGTCAACATCATGAATACCCATCCGTTCCCAGTTATCGTTATTCATTAGGTCTTCTTCTCCCTCCTCATCCGCCTTGCCAAACTTCAGGTGATACAACCCGCTTAGGCCATTAGGGTCATTGTACACCGCCACAATCATTCCCCACCTCCGGCGATATTCCATAATGTCATCACGGTCGGCAATGGTTTTCACTCCGATATCCAACCTGTCTTGTATATCCTTGTAATGCCGCTTGCCGCCTATGTACTTGCCCTGTTGCATTATACACCAATTTGTACTGTTCCACCATGTTTAACTACCCACCAGTCAGATGATGATGGACTGACCGTTGTATTCACAACCGCCTTAACCGTTACCCATGAACCCAAGCCGCTTAGCTGCAACACGCCGCCCTCTGCATCATCCATGATAATACTATTCGCATTCAGAGTAACCACCCCGGTTCCCTTTGCTTTACGCACCGTAAATTCTGCTGTCCGGCGTGTGGGGGCATCTTCCAGCGAAATGTCGCATTGCCCGTTGTACACTACCAGCATGGTCGGGGTGTCCAAATCAGCCGCATGGGCAGATTCATTCACCACAACAGCATCGCGTCCCACTTCAACCTCTCCGGGGGTGGCTGTAACCGTTGCAGCATATACCTTGCCGTCCGTGTTTATCCTTAAAGGAGAAGCACCAACAGATGGGGCCTGGTCTTTGATGTAGAAATTCCCCTGCTCGTCCACCTCCACGTTTTCAGCGACCTCTAAAGCGCTTACGTTTACAAGTGTTCCGTGTATTTCTTTATCGTCTTTAGGTTGTATGCCATTTACCCCGACATCCTCCCATCGCGATTGCTCTTCGGCGGGTGCGGGGTTGTTCTTAAACCCGAACAAAGCATTCATAGCGTCGTTAATTTTTTGCCTCACGCTTGCACCACCTTCGTTATTTTCTATGTTTGTCCAGCTCATTGAAATGTTATATTTATGGTTAAATCCTGATCCACTATTTCAAACGTTCCCGTTACCTCTTGATAGCCATCCTTAAAGGCTGTATAGGTATAGGTATCTATCTGTTTATTAGAAAACGTAACCTCATTATTTAATCCTGACCCGATTGTGTTTGACGGGCAGCATATATTTACAAGGTAATTGTTTACCGCGTTGGCTTGTGCGTCAACGGCAATAAATGTTACGCTATAAGTAGCCGAACCGTCATTCCATGATTCAGCATCTATCCATTGCCCCTGGTCGTTCCAGTATCCGCCTGCCAATATCCACACCAACTCCTCTGCGGGGATATCCTCCTGATAACTTACCAGCTCGGCGTTGTAAACACTATTTTTTACGTCATATACCATAGACGTGACAAGGTAGTCTAATTTAAGGAACCTATCATATACCAGCATCAACCCGTTTAATATATGATCTTTGTTATACATCTGTAAGTTTAGCCTTACCTTATCTTTACGGTGGTATGCGTCGTATCGCGACTTTAAAAACTCAAAATAACCCACCCTAAAGTCTGTTCTGTGCCTAAATAGCGGATCTATATTTAGGGCGTTTTTGTATATGTGTGGATCGCCTTCGAGAAATTGTATCTGGTTTATCTTGTCGCTTAAATTGTGTTCATTAATAACAGTCACCTCCCTTACCTCCTTGCGCTCAAACGGTTCTTGGGTATCCCATTTTAAAGCCCTGACCTGAACATCTGAAATATCCAGATTACCAACCCCCACACCGTATATCTTAATGTCCGGCTCTTCGTAGATCGTGTCTAAATAAAACATACGCTCCGTGGGTAAAAACCCAGTAGTAAAAAATGTATCGATCTCCTCCCATCCCCCTATTAGCCTGCCGTCACTATCCCTGTGGGTGAACTCCTCGCTTTGCAATGTTTGGTTCGCGTGGGTCACCTGTAGCCTCCACGTCTGGCCCAGGCCCCTGTTTCTCGCCCTTATCTTCACACCCAATCTCACAGGGGTTCCTCTTCTTACGCCACGGTCAAAGGATTGTCTTATGTAATCGGTTCCCGATATAGTCGCTACTCCTTCTGAAACACTAAACGCGCCCTCCCATCCATCCGTCCCCTCATCAAAAGAACCATTATAAATAAGGTTTTCTATGGGGTTTTTCGTTTGCGTGACGATATTTTTTCTTAGCGGCCTGTCAATCTCTACACTCCCATACGCCCCCTCGTAGTCGTTGTATAAATCCTTTTTGGTGGCCGTACGAGGCCCCGTTTCTGTCAAGTTACCCTGATAGTCGTACTTGTCATAAAATGGAGCTTCTGGCTCGTCTACCAGCCTTATATAGTAGCTTCCTTTTACGCTCAATATCTGTGCTTCAAACATTGAAAGTATCTCCGTCAGCACTTCGTAACATGAGCGGTCAAACCAATTAAAAATTTGATGTGAAAAGCTGCCGTATATATTTTTATTTTCCTGAATGATATTCGATTCATAGCTTACAAGGTCGTACCAATCTGTCCTGTTCCCTGCCAAATACAAAACATAGCTTATAATGTCTTTCAGGGTAAACACTCCCCTTGTAGGGTTGTCGTCCGGCCTGAAAGGGATATCCCTTAAAAGGCCCAACCCATCAGTGGCCTCTATCTTCACCGATGGCGACTGCGGCCCGTATTCCTGGGTGTATGTTTGTGGCTTTAAAAAACCCCTGAATATCATATCCCCGTCGTAAACCTCGACTACATACTTTGTATCATCGCCTTTAGCTAAATTAATCAAGCCGTCGTATGTGTCTGTGTATAGCGACAGCCTACAGCTACTTCCGGCAACGGGGTTAAAAAAGTCTTTGTCTAAATAGCTAAAATCCAACCGTACCGGGTTCGTGCCGTAACCCCTGATAGTGGTGGCATCGCCTATGTAGTTGCGCTCTTTAATAAGAACTTCAAACATAGTCCCTGTTCGCGTCTGGTCACTAACAATATAGCGCGTGCCGTAATATGGTAGTATTTCAGGTATATTCATTCTAATAGCCTCCTCCTTACGTCCGCTCTCTTATTCGATAACATAATGTGGTCATGCTCCAGTCTTCCGACAAGCTCAATCTCATCATTAAACCCTTTCGATGTGGTGAAGTTACCCGACATAGCGGGCATAGCCGACCGACCGCCAACGTCTACCATCGCGCTTGTAATAATCCTCGAAAGGTCAGAGAGTGGGGCAATGACTTCGGGGTTGCTTTTCACCCCTGCATACTCCCCAACTCTTACCAATGTATCATCATATGCTATACCACCCGAAGCAAGCCCGGGGACATTCAGATTCAATGGCTTCATCACATCCGGATATGGCGTAAATCCTCCCCCGGACATTACAGCCCCGGCCACACCGCCAGTACCTCCCCCGAATGCCGTGCTTATCGTAGCACTGACTAACTGCATGGCAATCATTTTGGCCATCTCTTTCAGAACCTCCTGAATGCTCACCTTAGCCCCAAAAGCCATGTCCACAAAGGCAGAAGTAATTCCCTGCAAGGCCCCTTCTATAATCCGGGACATATCTACCATCGATTGTGTGAATTCCGCTTGGACTACTTCCATTTCCTCAAAACCACCACGAACCAACTGGATATTATCGCTCAAATCTCTGGTATTCTCCACGATGGCTTCTGTGCCAGTTTCAATCCGTTTCATCTTGGTGGGATCCATCCCAAACGGATTTTTGGCCTGTAGGCGGGCAAGGGTCAGGTGCTCATCCCTCTGTTCTTTCAGAGCATCCAACATCATCTCTGCCTCAACCAACTGCTCAGCGGTCTTGGCTTCGGCCTTGGTCTTGTTCCATTTCTCAATCTCCTCGTTGAGTTCTTGCCATGCGGTTTTATTTTCATTGACCGCCTTTGTGTTGTCATCTATTGCACCCCCCGCACTTTCTGCGTTGTCGGCAAACTTTTCCAGCTCACCGTTAACAAGCCCTAAAGCGTCTTTGTATTTGGCTAAATCCTGCGACATGATAGCCCGCGTAACCTCGTTGGTTTCGTTTTGAAGGTCGCGCATCGCCTTTGGGATTTCGTCTTCAAGATATAACCTTAAAGATTCCAGTTCTTCGCGCGTGAGGCTCTCTATGTTGTTAGCAAGGTTATCTATGCCTCCAACGGCCTTTAACGTGCCGTCTGCCATCCTTTCATAGCTATCGGCAAGAGTATAGTATATCTGCTCCCCAAGTGCCGCGTTGGTGTCTTTTACCGCGTCACCAAGTTTCCACTGCGCCTCTTCCGCCTCACTGGTTCTGTTTCTGAATATAAGCAGGTAAGAAGCTGCCGCAGTGAGTACGGTGACGAGCGCACCAATGGGGTTCATGGCTATTACGGTATTTAGCTTTACAAACCCCAGCTTTGTGGCGTGCAGCATCCTTACCAGGCTGGGAAGCATCCGCGCATGGAGAACAGCCCCCGCCTTAGCAAGTGTTCCCATGCTCCTTATTAACGTACCAGAAACAAATATCAGCGGCCCCATCGCAGCAACAACGGAACCAAGAATCGTTCCCCACCTTAATAGCGACGGGTTTGTTTCAGATAGTCGGCGCGTAAATTCCGTAAGCCTACGAGTTAAGGCAGTCACCCAGTCCAAAAGGCCGCTCTGTGCGATAGCTATCTGTAATTCCTCAAAGGCCGACCTTAATTCTTTTAGTGATCCATTTAAACCCTCCATCTGCTGCTCCGCAACACGCTCTGCCGTGCCGCCCGCATTTTCAAGCTCTCCGGTATAGTCCCTTAAGGCATCCGCGCCCCTGTCCATTAAAACAGCAAAAGCAGGCCCGGCTCTTGTACCCAACGCCTCTACCATCTCGGCAGTGGTAAGGCCCTGTTTCTCGACTTCTTCAAGAATGTCTGCAAAGGGCAATAGCCTACCACTGGCATCTCTTATATTTAATCCTAACCCATCCGCCTGTTTCGCTAACTGAGCAAGTACCTGCCTAAAGCCCGTACCTGCGCGACCTCCTTTTATGCCCGCATCAGAAAGAAACCCTATCGCGGCGGTGGTTTCTTCTAATTCAATACCATAAGTTTTAGCCATCGGTGCGGCATAACTCATGGCTTCACCCAGCTCATGTAAATTGGTGTTGGCACTTGTAAATGCTTTGGCCATCGTGTCCACCGTCTGCTCTGTCTGTGAAGCATCACGGCCGAACCCCTGCATGACATTAGAAACAATGTCCGCAGCGTCAGCCATCTCCATCTGTCCGGCGGCGGCCAGGTTTAACGTCGAGGGCATAGCCTCCATGACTTCTTTAACTTCAAACCCCGCCATCGCCAAATATGACATCGCATCAGCGGCCTCGGACGCGCTAAACTGCGTGGTGGAACCCAAATCACGGGCTTGTTTTTCCAGTGACGCTATATCAGATTCCGTGGCCTGACTGATGGCAGCAACACGGTTCATGGACTTCTCAAAATTCCCGGCGGTTCTTAGGGCCATCGCGCCAAATCCCACAATCGGAGTGGTTAAATACAGGGACATCTTCTTTCCTGCGCTCTGCATTTGCTTCCCTGTACGCTGCATCTGCTCACCGACCTGATGAAGCGATGAGGCCATTGCCCGCGAAGACTGCTCCATGCGCCTCTCGGCCTGGCGTATAGCCATCTCAAACTCCCTAGTGTCAAGTCCTAAACCCGCCGTTAACTTGCCTACGTTCATTTTTTCCTTTTTTTGTATGCATTAGCGATAGACCGCATCTGTTCTTTCATCTGATCAAGCGTCTGTGGCTTTTTCTTCTTCTCGTCCCACGGGAACTCAAACAACTCTGTTGGCTTTTTATATGCGTGCTTGACATGCCTGTTCTGCATATTCCACTGGTGCATCAACAACAGCCTTAATCGTTCATATTCCTGCTTTTCTTTTAGCTCAATAACATCATTGTGTGCTTCAAGCGCGTGATCCAGTTCTTTGGGTGTCATCTTTTTAAATTCCCTACCCGTAACACCCAACCGGGCGTTGGCAACCCCTGCAAGCTGAGCTATTGTTCTTTCTTCTGCCTTACCGGATCCCTGGGCAGAAGCTCCTCGAAAAAATCCGGAACCATCTGAATAAAGTCTCCATAGCACTTATTTAGTAGCTTTTTGGTCGCCGCTTTATCGGCCTTGTATTTCTCGCCTTTTTCTTCACCCCCGGCAATAAGCGACTGGTGAAAAAGCTCCAGATAATCCTTTAACTTAAAATCGGCAAAGTCCTTTAATGCCTTCCCGGTGCGCTCTTCGGTCTCCATGAGGGCCTCAAAGTTTACCATCACCGGATATTCCTTTTCGTCAATCTTGATATATTTTACTTCCATGATTAGATTTTTTTAAAAACCCCTGGTTAGGGTAGGTTAATTTTAAGCTGTTGATTCAACAAATATAGGCTCACCACTGATTGTAATGGTTACATCCATCGTGATCTGGTTGTCCACATCAATAGTAAGCGGCTGCTCGGCCACATAACCGTCAAATGACAGCGTTGAGCCGTCGGGCAGTGTCAGCTCGTAAGTCTGTATGACATCACTCTCAAAGTCCGTCTTCATCAACGTGTAGCTGGTCTTTGTGTAATTCATACTGAGCGACATATCCCCTGCGTCCCTAAAACTGGGAATCTTCTCGCGGTATCCACCTGTTGATCCCAGTGATGTCACGTCGATCATTTCGCGTGTCATACCGGGGCCGCTGATGGACAGCACCTCGGCAATAGTGTCTCCATTTCTCGTAAGCGTGGAGCCAATGCCAGTTATCGCATCACTCATAATTTACCTCCTTTGTACGTTAAAATTTGTAACTAAAATTACTCTGCCGTTATCGTCATATTCCAGCATGGCAGGCCCACTGGTTAATCTGATAGCGGTATAATAAGCACCGTTGCGCGTCTCATTTGCCCGGCCGTGCAACAGCTGTCTTATCTCATCTATTTGCGTCCATGCGCTTATGTAGTTGTTATCTCGAACCCTTACCTGTATACTGCCCCTCTCATAACGCTCATCAGGATTAAAGTACAGGTCGTCGCCTTCTCCCGGAGTGTCGTATATCGTTACACAGCTATTCGGGCTTGTCGGCTCCCGGCTAATGAACAGATTTGTGCCGAATACCAGGTCGGTATCATCTACCAGCATGTCTTTTATGTCAACACTGATCGCGTTCATAAGCTGTCTTTTATAATCCTGACTATCTCTCTTTTGTTCCTTAACAGTGCCGCCTCAAAGAACTTTGCCCCACTGCCCGGTCTGTTAAATGTAGCTTCCATGTTTTCGTGTACATATACCGCATAAGCAGCTGTAAACCCCATTAAAACACCCGGCCCAAACCTTCCTTTTACCGGATTAGTAAACCAGCTCCCCCTTAGGTTACCCGTGTCAACAGGTATCTTTGGCTCGGTCTTCTCCATGTCGCGGCGTATAAACATGGCGGCGTGCAACATGCCTTTTGAGCTACGTATTTTAAGGCCGTCCAGGTGGGTGTTTATGTTTTTTACCAAATCCTGGATGCCCTTTAACTCAAAGTCTTTTACATTAAACCCCTTTGCTACCTTCCCCCTCATAAGTAAACCATCATTACAAATTCATCAATAGACCTAAACAGCGGCGACCTCATCTTGGTTTTAATCTCATAAGCCCCCTCAATACCCTTTGGGTCTGACTTTTGGCTTTCACTTAGCGACGTAAGCTCGCCAAGCCATAACTTCCCCTGAATATCCATGTCTTCAGGTGTCATCACCTCGGCCCGGCTGACAATCTCGCGGCCCTCGGAATCTACCACCACCTCGGCCTTGTCTTCCCACCTAACATACCTCTGCTCTGGCGACCCATAATCAATCCCCCCAAAACCATCTATTTCAGGAGCAGGCCAATATACAGCAGGCTGCACACATACACTCTCTATGAACTTTATAATACCCATTACAAGGCTATTAGTTTAACGATAGTCTTTGACTGTGATACACTCTGTAACCTCCCCGATGTATCCATAACCATAGCTGTCTGACCGTAATGTGTGGAGGAAAGGTTTTCCCCAAACACGTCAGAATATTGTATCTCTGCTGTCCCTGCCTTTTCTCGTACCGAAATCTTGTCCCTGATAGCGATAAAGTGCGCGGCCAGCCATTTTTGTACTTCGCTCTTTACGGGGTCATCAATAGGGAGTTGATCCACCAGCACCCCGGCACTGTCAACATACGCCTGAATAATGCCGTCATCCAGTTCCGTTTCGATAATATCCTTTACTTTCTGTATCATTTTCTTGATTTTTCAAGTCGTTTATCAACAAACCCCATAATATCCGGGTTCCACTTTAGGCCCGTCCATGATAACAACTGGTGTACCTGTTCGAAGTTTCCCCAAACCATGCGCTGCGGCCATATTACTTTGCAGTCCAACCCAGCAGTTATCATCTCCACAAACCTGTCCTCGTACTGCCTCGCCATCCATAGCCACCCCTCGTCTTCTGTGTCCACCCCTAGGTCAGCCAGATTTTCAGGGTCTTTAAACGCGTCCATGTGGGCTGTTTTCTTACAGCTATGTATAATATCTCCCGTGCGCCTTCTTACGATTACCCATTTAGCATCAGGAAAGGCAGCGTTCCAAACGGGCCACATTAAGGCTGCCTCCGGTGATTTAACAAACCATACACCGTCCCTGTAGCCGTCAGATACCATAAAATTCGTAATGTAGTCGTGCCAGTCTGCGGGAATCGTCAACCCCTTTGTTTGTTTAAGTGGGTATTGTCCAGTTATGTCAATGCCCTGTGTCGTCAAATACGGCCTTATTACCTGATCCCTTAGTGGGAGGTTTTCGTTTAGCTTTTCACTTAACGAGTCACCACCAAAGCCACCACACAGGTTTATGATGCCTGATATAATCCCCGCGCCGGAGCGTGGACATTCGGTAATTATTATAGGGGCTTTATCGTACATGGTTTTTTTCGTCGGTATAAATCACAAAAGGCACAAGTACTACAAGTAACGATGACTTCATTTAGCTTTCCGTATAACTTCTCTGTCAGCATCATAACAACTCTCCCATTTTAAAGTCAAACGCAATAGGTATAAACTGCATAAAACCGGAGTGAGGAAAGAACGTGAACTCACTAAAATAGACCTCGTCGTCTTTAGTTAGCATGAAATCTATCCTTACATAATCAAAACCTTTAGATAGCCTTTCAGCCATATCGGACATATACCGAAGCGGCTTTGGCTTATCCACTTCCCCATGCACCAAATTTTTATTCCTTACATTCATGCGCTCCCATTTCGGGGTGTATAAAGATGAATAGTTTTTACCTCCAATCTTTTCAAAGGTTTGAATGTAAGCCACTTTTCCATGAATCATGTGGAGCTTATAATCAGACGGAGATGCAAGGTCAAGTAGTGGCTGCACTACAAGCTGTTTTTTTATCTTTGAATAGTGCCACTCCATCTTATCAGCCCCGTAGGATTCATTCAGCGCATGCCTGGCCTTCCTTTTGATCGCTCCTTTTGTTTCGCCAGTCCCGTAAATAAGATTCCTCCCGCTGGAATGTGCGGGCTTGATAATTACGGGTATATCCAGTAAAAGGTCTTTTTCGTCGTCAACAACCTGCAATATCGGTACACGTATCTCTTCAGGGACAAGCTCGTAGGCTTTTGCTTTATCGGCGTATTCAACAATGTCGGGGCGTGCAAATATCTTATTGTGAAGTATCTTTTCGCTCATAGATCGTGGGTTAATTAAATCCATGTCATACCCACACAATAATCGCCCTTTTTTAAGTTGCTGGTTTAACTCTTTAATATAATCCTTTCTTTGAGGATAACTTTCCCCGCCCCAGTGTTGCTGTATCCATCGGTTGGCGTGATAACAGGTGAAAGGGTCTATTTGTCCCGCAAACAACACCATACACGCTTTATCGGGCAGTTCCTTACCTACCCCGTCGCGTGAGTTCCTTAGCTTGTAGTAGGCCATCACACCGTCCTCTTCATCGTCAAACAATGCCTCGCCACGCCCTAAAACATGGCTTATCCATGCCTGATCTGTGCCTAAAATTTCGCGCTTTTTCTTTCTTTTGTCCATAACCTCAAGCGCTCCTTCAATGTCCTGCTCAAAGCGATCCCATACCTCGCTACGCGCCCCTGCGTCCATCATAAACAGCCCACCATTATAATACTGCTCTTTTGCCACGCCGTAGAACTTATTAATAATAAAGTCCTCGTCGCGTGAGAGTAGCTCGTCAAGTGACCCGGTAACGACACAGTCAAGGTCAATACATAAAAACCTGTCACCGATTAACTCTTTCATATCCGATGAGAAGACATAAAGCCTGTTATAACAACCTCCAAGCTCTCTGCATTTATCCCATAAAGGAATTGTCCGGCACTCTATGCCTTCGGGGTCATCCGTAATACAGATAAACTCATGCGGTATGGTGGTATGCTTTTGAACTGATCGGTACAGGTTGTTGACATGCTGCGCCGTGTACTGGCCGATAGCATTTAAAGAGGGTAACTTATACCCTCCGGTATGGTTCCACTTAAAGCATACTATCTTCATAGCGTCTTTATAAAGTCCTCGATATCTGTCTTTCTCAGGGCTTTGTCGTTTAACCTTACCCCGTCCTTTTCTACGTCAAACCATCCCTTTTTGCGTTGGACAATATCGTAATCGTGGCCGATCTCTTCACCCTCTATTAACTCAAGGGTGGGCCTAAAAGCCCTGGATATATCCTTTTCGTCACACTCAAATTCGTCACCCTGATAGAACGTCCTACCGTCCTTTAGGGTTAAGCTACCTCTGGTTAGTTTTTTCCATTTCATAGCGATAAAAATTAAAACCACATGGTTAGTGATTTGTGATTAATCTATGCCAGCAAAGTAATACCGCTCTTGCCGTTATAGTCTGAGCGAATTTGTGGCACTTGAATAGTCATAACCTTGTATTTGGTAATCATGTTACCTTCCTGCTGCCATTCAACGTTCTGAATGCCCATGCCGCGCACAAGCCTTACAACGTCGGGGGTCATCTGCACAAACACAACATGATCGTCTGGCAACGTATCAACAACTTTGATACCCTGAATGCCGCCAATCTTAAGGATGCGCTCACGGATGGTCTGTGTAGATTCACCGGAAACGTCATAATCCTCATCGAGCTTGGTTTCATAAGCAGTAGGTACATAGATCATCCACGGGCCATAATGAAGCTCGTCGATAGACTTTTGCTTAAGCGCGATAACGTCAGCCAAAACCTCTGCTGCGGTAGTCCCACTATCAGACCATGACTTATCCAATGAAACATCATTTTTATCAGGGAAGTTCACGTAGCTGTAAATGCTACCCCCGCCAAAAGTGTATGTTTCATTAGTAAACAGCATCTTCTCAAGCCTTTCAGCAACCTTCCTGGAAGCGCGCTCGGCCTGTGTGGTGTCAAGTGCATTGCCCATGTTACGGCTCGCGGCAAGTACCCTTGCGTTGATCTCATAGTCCACATGGATAATCGGCACAGGCAGATAGTTGGTAGAGTAGTTAACCCTGTCGTTACGCGCCCTCGTGATACCGTCCATTGTCAGGTCGGCCTCCAGGCTGTCGCTGATGTCATGGGATTCCAGTACAGTCGTCCCCATAGCATTACCCAGGTTGTAAACCAATCCCTTTTCTACCAGGTCGTTAATACCGTTAAGGCGCGTTTCGGCAACACCCACAACAGCATCGTCAAGCTGCTTCCACTCGTCCCGGCGCAGCGTCCCACTGTTAACCTGTACCGTCTGGTAACTTTCTGCTTTCTTAGGGTCGCCACCTTTGTAAGTGGTCATGTAAGCCCTTCCATCTTCACCGATATATGGCCTCATCGAGCCGGGGTCAATCTTGCCGCTGTTAGCCAGCATGTTTGCCACAGGCCCCTGTGAGCTTTGTCCATTGGTGAAATCCATATTTGCATCACTCATAACTTCCTCCTTTCTTTATACAATTCTTACTTTGATTCTTGCCGTGCCACCTGTCGCGGTAACCGCCTCAAGGGCCTGTCCGATGATCTGCTTTCCATAAACGGTAAGCAGCCCTGCGCTGTCTGCGTCCTCGACGTGCTTCTTAAGCGTGCCGTCGCCCGCGCTGGAAAGAAAATCACCGATAGCAACATTCTCATCTTCGGCCAAAATAGCATAAACCTGGTCGCCACGCGTGGGAATCCACACCTGTACCTGGTCGTTTGCAGCATACGCATCAGTAATTTTGTTGCCCTGTAGTTCATCTTCAAGGGCGAACATAGGCAGTGCGTTCTGGTTTTCATCACTGTGGACAGCGGCTTTTCCGTCTGAATCCATCTCTACCAGATGTCCGGGAGTGATTGCACCTGCGGCCACCATCTCTTCAAAGACATTCAGGTAATTTTTCAATCTGATTGTGTTACTCATTTTTGTCCTCCTTTCATTTCACGTTAATTCCGGCAGGAAACAGCGGCTCCACTTCGGGCTTGCTGTTGTTAGCACTCATCGCGCTGTAGTCTGCCTTTTTGGTTGTTTTGGAAATCTTTTCAAGCATAGCCGTATCTTGCGCTTCAAGCTCGCCATCTTCCCATGCGTCGGTGTTCTTTTTGATATTGGCAATAAGCTGATCACGGTGATCGTTATACAGCTCAAGGCCCGACTGCATCTGGGACTTCATCTCCTGTGGCATCAGGTTAAGGTAATCTTCTGCCGTGGAGAGCGATTCCTTTAACGCCTCAATAGCCTGCTCTTTGTTTACGCTTGGCTGCACTTCGATCGGCTCTAACTTATTTAAAACCGCCTCGTCTTGCTCCATCAGCCAATCCCTGTCATCTGTGGTGAATTGCGTCTGCTCGTTGGCTATCAGCTTCTCCACCTTCTTCATGAAACAGGGCGATTTGTTGTCGCTCATAACTTTTTCATTTTTTTGGTTCATAACTTCTTCCCTGCTTTTCTCCACATTCACTCTGATGCCGCACCCGTCCTGCCATGAACACGCCCCTACGTCGCCGGGCAGCAACGCCAAATGATCGGGCCTGTGGTTACGGGCAATAGCACTGTATTGTTCATCATTCCAGACCCCGGCCATCTCCACCTCCTCGGTAAAGACCCCTATACTAACCTCAATAGGGCGGCCTTCAATGATATGCTGATATGCCTGAGGTGATGCTGCGATAAGTTTTTGCTCATCCAGCCACGCCTCGGCTTTAAGTTTTCTGTCCTCTACCTTCGGGGCCGACACCTTGCCTACGGCATGGTTGTCGTTAGCGGAAACGAATTTACCGCCCTCCTGCGGGTGGTGTACCGTAACAGGCATACCTTCCCATGTCTGCGGGTCTTTTCCTAACTCCGAAATAGGGTGAAACAGCGGCCCCCGGCTGCCATGATGCACCCCCTCAACCATCATTACGACGGGCGCTACCAGGTATTTCTTTCCGTCCTGATGCTCCGTCCTTAAGGTGTAGTCCTTTAGTGAATAACTTGTTAGCTGCTCCATGTTATCTGTCCTTTATTTTTACTGGCAATGCAATACACCTACACTGTGGGTGAAGCGGTATCATACCCTCTATCTGGTCAAGTGTATAAATGCTGTTTTCTAAATCTAAACAGTCAGGGCAAACCCTATCATCCCCCGCCGTTTGCCACTCAGCACGCACCCTGACACCTTCCGCCCCCCAGTTGCGGTACTCCTGAACGGTGGCTGCGTGGTGCGCCCTTATTACCTCCGTGCGGGCAAGCATCACAGCCCTGCGCTCGGCAGGAATAAACCTTCCTAGTGTATCGGTCAGCCCCAGGTCTCCCGATGGCCCCGATATTACCCTGTTTAGCCTTCTGGCGATCTCTCTCGGCCCATCACCATCAGCCATGCTTTGCGACAACACCCTGCTTATCTGACCATCCATCGCCTCTGTGATACCTTTAAGGTCGCTAAAGGTTCGCGTGTA
>SLLW01000208.1 GCA_007133875.1 Balneolales bacterium
AGTCAATTTTCTCTGCCAGGTCGGCGAGCGGATCGTCATCAGAAAGGGTCACACTGGCGCTGCCGGCATCAACCTGGAAATTTCCGAGAGTTGCGGATATGGTAAATCCATCAAATTCCACACCGCCGATTACGGGCGGATCGGATTCATCCAGCGCGGGAACAACCAGATCAACAGATTCCCCCGGTATTGTCTGAAGGGTGACCAGCCCCGGTTCCGGTTCATCAATGTTCACCAGGAGCTCCCCGTCATCATCCCGCAACCGGAAGTACGCAACACTGGTACTGGGAGCCGGCAGTTTATCGGGCAGCATCTCCTCGGCGAAGCCGGATACCAGCGGATAAAGCCCGCCACCGTCGACATAGGCCACGCGCGTGTCGTTGTAGTAGAGATTGACGCGGCCGGATCCGACCCGGAAGGGATCCAGCTGCAGGGCAAAATCATCACTGAAAGAGAGTGCGAGGTTACCGTATTCAAGGCCGGCCACATTCATGGCCCCGGAGGCGTCGCCGGATGCCCTGACTCCGGTGCTGTCGATCATCACATCCGCACCGAGTTCCATATAAAAGGTGTGATCGGGAAGTTCCGGCATGGTGTCGTCATCATCATCAATCGGCATGGCCGAAAACTGCGGGGAGTCAATGCCGTCTTCGAACGATACCATCAAGGCAAAATGCTGATCCAGATAGATGGAACCGGAAGTGATCGACCGGTCTTCGATTTGCTGGACCACATCATCAAACGTCACCCCAATCTCTTCGTCCCCAACGATTATTTCGTGGCGGCCGTCGACATGCAACCCGTCCAGATCGATACGTGCTTCGCTGATGGCAAATGAGAATACCGGGTCTCCGGAGGGAATATCGAGTTCAAACGGATCTTCAATAACAAAATCCAGTTCATCGAACCGGTTCTCCATGATGTTGAACACCAACTGTCCGTCCACCTGATGCCCTTGTGAGAACAACAGCGACGCCGCGGCCTCGAATCGGGCCTGCTGCTCGCCGTCCTGTTCATGAAGAATCAGATCTGCCTGATTAAGTGTGGCATTCATGGGCCCGACCGGCAGTTCACAACCGGTTTGGTCCAGCGCGATTTCCCCTTCAAGCACGCCATTTCGAAACGCAAACGATCTGAAATCTTCGGTTCCGGAGGGATCGTCGATACACGCCACGGGATGTCCGGGTTCATAGCTGCCGGACAGGGAAAAATCGGCACTGGCGACAACAGGTGACTCCAATGCCGGCTCGTATCGGGTTTGAATCGATCCGCCTATGGAGGAGAACATAACCTTATGATCGGCCGGCAGGGTAAGCACACAATCCGACAGGGTGGTAAGAGCCAGATCGGCAGATAACATCCCTGAACTGACCTGCCCGTTTTCAACGGAAATTGCGGATCCGGTCAGACAGCCGGGCAAAGCACCGGATACGTCCGACAAATTTGCTCCGGCTTCAAACGTAAGGTTCCAGTCACCGGGATCATCACCGTCCCAATCCAGCCAGGGAAACGTGAATGATTCCATCGCAAGCTGCTGCAATGCCACCTTCAGGCCATCGTGATTATACTCCGGCAGGCCATCGTCGCGCGCGAATGCGGGAATAGCGATACCGGCATTGGTAAGACGGATCGGTTCATCGGGTGAGATCCCCCAGTCATCAAAAAGTGGAAACATCACGTCGGCGTCCAGCACCAGTTCGAACTGCCACTGCCCGGCGTCGTTGTTGTAACCAAACTGCTCCACCTCCAGCCCGTCGACATTCAGCCGGCCGAACCCGAGGTCCAGCTCCATGTTTCTGGTGGTGCAGGTCTGCCGGAGGATATCAAATTCTGCGGATTCTCCGCTTTCGAGACCGGCCGCAATTCGGACACCACAAGGCCGGATACCGTCAAAAGCCAGGTCCAGATCCAGATGATTGGTGAGCTGAACGTCCGAAATGGTATTCTCCCGGTCAAGGGTAAACTGACCAAAGGACTCGAGCAGGGTAAGCTGCATATGATCCGAATCTCCGGGCAACGGAAGGGTAACGGGCTGATCGCACGACCAACCCGCCAGAATCTCTTCCGATCGAAGATTGAGATTGTTCAGGATGCATGGGGATTCGCCTCCCCAGAACGACACAGAACCCTCACCCCGAATTGAAAAATGCTGCAAATCGATGTGAATGGCATCCACATGTGCCTCAAGGCCATCCCCCCGGAACGAGAGCAACTCACTGCCTTCGACGCTTAGCACCCCATCCGGACCGGTTTGGGTCAGATTGATCGTTCCGCGTGCCGTGAATGATCCAAAATCGGCATCTTCGTACCGGGCCGTTGCTTCGAATCCGGACCCAACCTGGAAGTGCAACTCTTCAAGCGTCACCCCATCCGGACCCGGCATCACATATTGGGCCGCTTCTTCCGCAGCCATATATACCTGCCCCGCTGTCAGAACCGGATTATCAAGGCTGCCTTGCTGCATCATAACACCCTGCACCCGGGCCGGCACGGTGACCGGTTCCGGCAAATAGTCCATACGCAGCTCCACATCCACAGGACCGTTCAATTCATACATCCCGCCAGCATCATCAAAATCCAGTGATTGGGGATTTGTGATATAGACGGCTCCGGGTACCAGTGCTATTTCGTTGAGGTCGTCGATTACGGGATCTTCTATCCTTCTTTCCTGATAGGTAAAGGAGTAAATTTCACTCTCTCCGTTATTCCTGATCGGCATCTCATCATTCACCTCATATGCGGTGACCTGCCAGGCGTAGGTTCGGCCCGGCTCCAGCGGATAGTAATCCGGAGTATAGACAAGGTTTGTAATGTCGGTCAGGGTCTCCTCCAGATACGGCCGATTGGCGTCGATGGCCTCCTCCGGATGTTGCCCGTCGAATAATTCAACCAACCGGAACTCGTAATCGAGTGAAACGCTGGTTCGCGTGAGTACGGGAGTCCAGCTGAACAGCGGAGTATCCATGGTAATATTGGCACCGTTGGTTGGTGTTACCAGCTGGGGGGGCTGGGGGTGCGTAACCGTAAACATGGCTTGTCCGGTGACAACATTGACATTCCGACGATCGCCCACCGGCGCAACATCCATTTCAATCCTGTAATCGCCTTCCGGCAGAGCACCGGTCTGCAGAACGGTGTTCCGATTGTCCGAATCCAGATCAGCAATA
The DNA here is from genome assembly GCA_007133875.1 of Balneolales bacterium. Lineage (GTDB taxonomy): Bacteria > Bacteroidota > Rhodothermia > Balneolales > Natronogracilivirgulaceae > SLLW01. Next base: position 3,168 of record SLLW01000208.1, read on the forward strand.
ACATCCTCACTTGACCGATCAAAACTCAGGTTATCAAAAACAGGTGACAAAACGTGCATGCCCGGTTCAAATAGAGCCGGTTCTGAAAACTCCTGAACCAGCAGTTCCCGGTTTCTGTAGAGCCGCACCTCGAATTCAAGTTCTATCGGTGAAGTCCCGGAGCTGATGTAATTCAAGTGGACCTGATAGTTTCCTCCTCGCAGGTTGTTTTCAAGATCGCTGACAAACGGAGAGGGCAGTACCCCGGGAATATTAACAATATTGATTTGAACACTCTCCTGGGCGCGGACCGTGGTATACCCGGTTACCATGATCGAAACAAACAGCACCATACCAACCAGCAAAAGCCTTTTCCAATATACCGTTGTACCTTCCGTTTTGTATCGTCTTCTCATCAGCTGCACATGTTTGAGTTTATGATGATCACTGGATTTTTTTTCTGTGGGTATGGTTCCGGAAGTAAATTTCCGGCCCGGATTAGGTTTCAGTCGGTCACTTAGAACCGATAGCTGAAACCGAGTCGTGATTCGAACTCGGAAAAGCCGGAACCGCTCCCTTCGCTGATCATGTTGTTATTGGTTCGGAGTGACAGATCCAGGCTGGCTGCATCCAACACCCGGTATGACAACCGCGCATTGCCATTGAACTGCCAGGAAATATTGTGA
>SLLW01000318.1 GCA_007133875.1 Balneolales bacterium
GCAAAATCGAATCCGCTTTTGAACGCGGCCGAATGTTAGTTCAACTGGGCAGCAATCGCGGTTGCCGCCTGATGATTGCCCGCGGTGAACGGCTGCAGGGTCAATCCCTTTCTTTCAGCAATGATTCCGCATCAGCCTGCCGGCATTTCGACAAAGCCCTTTCGGAGTTTGTGCCGATGAATATGCCATTCGAGATTGCCCGTACGCACCATTTGATTGCCGGAGTCCTCCGGGAAACCGAACCGGCAACGTCTGTTTCGGAAGCAAAAACGGCGCTTTCGGGGTTTCAAGCGCTCGGGGCAGCACAACATACCGACGCCGCTGCACAATTGCTGCGGGAACTCGGGATCTCCATTCCCCGAACGGCCACCCGGGGACAGGAACTCCTCACCAGACGGGAGAAAGAAGTGCTCACGCTGATAGGGGAAGGGCTATCCAACCCGAAAATTGCCGAACGACTATTCATCAGCCGGAAAACGGTAGAACATCATGTCAGCAGCATCCTCTCCAAGCTCAACCTCAAAAACCGGGCGAATGCAGCCGCTGAAGCTGTGCGAAGACGTTCCTGATCCCTCCCGAAAACGGGAGATTCCCTGCAAAAATAGGGGAACTCCCCGATGTTAATCCAGGAAAAACCGGTGATCTTTATGCACAGGTAACTGATAAAACAAACGTATGGAGGTTATTATGATGGACAAGCAAAGCGCGGTATCCGATGAAAAAATGATCGCAAAATTGTCTCCGGCTGAAATTTATGACCGGTTTTTTGTACCAACGTTCTTCCGTCGTTTTACAGATTTCGTACTAGAAGCCGGCAAGGTTGAAAAGGGTCAGCATGTGCTGGATGTCGGATGCGGTACCGGTGCATTATCCATTGCTGCAGCTGAACGGGTTTTACCGGACGGGTCCGTTTCCGGACTTGATCCCAATGAAGAGATGCTGGATGTCGCCCGAAACAGTGATCAGCCGATAAACTGGTACGACGGATCTGCCGTTGACATCCCCTTTGAAGCCCAGACATTCGACTCGGTAATCAGCCAGTTTGCAATCATGTATGTTGATGACAAACCCAAAGCGCTCCGGGAGATGATCCGGGTTCTGAAACCCGGCGGCCGTCTGGCCATTCTTGTGCCTGGCACCATCGACCGTTCCCCCGGATTTTCTGTCGCGGCGGAATTGCTGCACCGGCTTTTCGGCGAGGAAGCGGCTGAGGGCATGCGTGCACCCTTTCAATCAGGTAATCCACAATACTTGCGGGAGGTGTGTGACGCTGCCGGGTTGCACCACGCCGAAATCTTCACGGTTACCGGTGCCGGTCGTTTTGACACTCCGGAAGATTTTATGAAAGTTGAAGGTTCCTGCGCCTGGAGCCTTGGCGGCTTGCTTAATGAGGAACAGCTGGACCTTCTGTATGAGGAGGCAAATACGGCCTTCCGGCCTTTCCAGAATAATGACGGGTCGGTCACTATTGACACACCCTGTCTGATTATTCAGGCCACCACCGGATAGTAATCAGAGGGCCATAACCTGATTACATTTTCATATCACTTATCGGTTTTTCCGACAGAAAAGGGCTGGTATCCATATAGTGATATCAGCCCTTTTGCTGAACTACAGGTGTGTGGCACTGCTTCCACAAAAGTGCTCTAATCGTAGGCAAAGCCAATGATTTTTAACAACCTGTCCAAAATATTATTAATTCTCATTCAGCCTGAATAACATTCGTCAAAATAATTATATTCCTTTAATAATTATTTACCTGCTTTTTTCCAGACACGCCTCGTTAATTAAATTATTTATTTGTGATATGAACAGGGGGTTTGCAGATAGCCATATTGACGACTCAAAAGTTACATCGATTCCGGCCAGTAAAGCCACCGGTATCATTGATGAGCACTCCGGGATTCCCACTTCGATTGATGGGGGACTGGCCGTTGACGCAGCCGAAAATCCCCTGCCCACAGATACCGTTTCTGATCTGCAGCCAAATCTGCCTCCCGATCAAAAACCCGGCCTGAATGCCGACCTGCAGGCAGGGTGGCAATCCTGGCAAAACGATCAGGCATTACGGGGAATGACACTGAAAATGGTCCCTCTTATTGGTGTCCTTTTCCTGTTTATGTATACTGATATCACATTGCTGCACAATCTGACAGTTTCCCTTCTTCGACTGATTCCCATAACCCTTGCTGCCACGCTTCTTTTATTTCATCTCACGACAGACGGCTATAAAACCCAAAAACGACACTTGTACCATCTGCTGTTTGTCAGCCTGCTGCTCATGATGTTTGCCAGGGTCATCCTGCTTGATGATGATCCGAATTTGGGAGGCAGTCTTGCAGGCCTTTTACTTGTCGTCCTTGTCTTATCGCTTGAACTGAGAACCCATCTTGCGGCAACAATGGGCATTTATTTGCTCACCCCCGCTATCTTTACCATCTTCGCGTTTTATCCGGAGAATGTCTGGGATATCAGCTATTTCAATATTTTCCCCATGATGATCGCCGGCTTACTATTCAATGTCATTCAAAGCCGGTATAATTTTCAAGCCTTCAAAAGTCAGTACATGCTGGGCCTGGAAAAGCAGCGCGCCGAAAATCTTTACCGTGAGACAAAGGAACAAAACGAAGCTGTGAACCGCGCCAACGGTAAACTCCGCGATTCCGAAAAATCACTCAGGGAGGCGCTCGAAACCCGTGAGAAGCTGATTTCCATCATCGCTCATGACATTCGTAACCCTTTCAATGCCATCACCGGCTACAGCGATATGATCAGCACCGAAGCGCACAGTTTGTCCCGACAAGAGATCTCCGACTATGCTTCTTTGATCAATAAATCAAGTCACAACACGCTCAATCTGATTGACAATCTCTTGAGTTGGGTGCGAAGTCAAACGGGAAAAATCGTACTGGATCCACGACCTCATTCGCTGTCGGGTTTACTGAAAGAAAGTATCAGCGTGATGAGTGTCCAGGCGGAAGTAAAGAAAATCCAGCTTCAAATTGACGTCTCCCCGGATTTGATGATTGAAGCAGACTACGCCACCATCTCCACCGTATTTCGCAACTTGCTGTCAAATGCCATAAAATTCACCTCATCAGGTGGCAAAATCACCATATCAGCAATCAAGGAGCTTGACGATGACGGAAATGAGGCTTCTTTATCAGTGAAAATCAAAGACTCCGGGGTGGGCTTTTCCGGAGAAACGATTGATGCTCTGATACAGGACAACAATATCACCTCACGTCCCGGTACCGAGAATGAAAAAGGAACCGGACTGGGACTGCAAATATGCCGGGATTTCGTAGAACGTAACGGCGGAAAACTCACTGCAACCAGTGTTCCGGGAGAAGGTTCCGAGTTTACGGTAACCCTCCCGTCCCGGTTGATATAACCCCGGTCAGGCAGATCAACCCGTTCCCCGTCATCGGCGAAATACGCGAACACGATTCCGTTTTAACCAGCCATCCTCAAGAGGCTCGCTTTTCAACGTGATCTTCACGATCATATCTGTTTCGCCAAACTGTTCCAGCAGCTCAATCCCAACATCCCATCGATGGATCCTCTTGCACATACATTATTCGGCGCCACCATGGCCGAAGCCGGACTCAAACGAAAAACCGCACTGGCCACCGCCACCCTGATTATCGGGGCCAACATCCCGGATGTGGATGCCGTAGCCATGCTGATCAGCTCGGATTACGCCCTTCAGGTGCGACGGGGCTGGACCCACGGTATTCTGGCGTTGCTGATCTGGCCCTTTTTGCTGACCGGTATGATGCTCGGCATCGATCACTTGCTGCAGCGTTGGAGGCACCGGAAAAGC
>SLLW01000373.1 GCA_007133875.1 Balneolales bacterium
ACATCTTCATCCGGATGCCAGAAACGCCAGGGGAATTCAATACGGCTCCAGGCGAGATCGAGGTTTTTCAGGTTATATTCTATTACCGGGGGGTCAGTGTCCGGGTTCTGAAGGCGAAAATTTCCACCATAACCATCAAACCGGTTTCCTTTTTCACCGGTATCCACCGAGACATGCACCGGTTTGCGATCTACATGTCCTCCGGCATCCAGCAGAAAGGATAGCTCCGCTGTATCTCCTTGATTCATGGCCCCTTCGGTTATGGCCATGTAGAGGACAACGGCATATTCATCCCGATCTGAGGGTTTGACGATCACTTCGGTGGGGGAGGATGCGGTGACCTTCAGAGATCGCCGGTTTGTGCTGAAATGTATACCGGTTGCTTTACCGCGGACCTCATCCTCAAGTTCACGGAATATCACGGAACGTTCCAAATCCCGGTTTTCAGGATCGATGAATCGGAATGAACCAAAGGGATAGTCACCGGCCGGTAGTTCCACACTGAAATATACCCCTGTAAGCGTGGTGTCATCGTGGGCGGTCACTTCCACATCCACCGAAACCTGGCCGTTACCAAGATCGCGAATCACCTCATGGAAATAGATACTGTCAATATTGGTGGTGATAACCTCATGATCACCTTTATGGAGATAGTTGGGCCGTTGTTGCTCCTTTGCGGTCCGGGTTTCGTTTTCTCCGTTTTCCGGGACTACCCGAAGACTGGACTCAAACTCCATGAGGTGGCCGTCAATCCGGATACCATGGATATTTCCCCACCCCTGGGTTTCGGGCCGGGCCTGGGTCAAATTGTAATCCATACATGCTATACCTGTGAAAAGCAGGGATAAAAAAACGTATCTATATAATTGTTTCATATGAATCTAGTCGTTTTGGTTGGATGGATAAGAGCACTTTTCCCGTCTGTTACAGAGAGCGTCGCTGCAACCGTGTCTAATTATCAAAGCAAATTGATTAATTAATATAATCTAGCAGAATAGCGCTTACAGTGCAAGTAGAACTGCGAACCGGGAAAAAAGCTGGTTTTTGACTTCAGTGCCGGATGTGCCTAGAGAATCCAGGCAAAGAAGAGGTCTGCGAGAATAAATACCCAGACGACCGGAAGGTAAATCAGCGATCCGTAAAGCACTTTTCGTGCATTGTCTTTGGTTCTGGAGAGCTGGAAACGAAGTCCGGAATAGAAGAAGAGTAGTCCGGCGGCGACGGCACCGAAGAGGTAGAACAGGCTTGCCATATTCATCAAGTAGAGGAAATAGCTTACGGGGAACAGAAGGATGAGGCAACCGAGAATGGTCAGAGCGGAGACAAAGCCTCTTTTATCGCTTTCCGGAAGCATCCGGAAACCGGCAGTCCGGTAGTCGTCGTTGCAGAGCCAGGCAATTGCAATAACGTGGGGTACCTGCCACAAAAAAACTATGGCGAACAGAATCCAGGCCACAGGATCGGTAAGGGATCCGGAGGCGGCGACCCATCCTCCTACAGGGGGAAGGGCACCGGGAACGGCACCAACCATGACATTGATGAAGCTGATCCGCTTAAGCGGGGTGTACAATGCGAGATAGAGAACCGATGTCAGTGCGGAGATGAAACCGGTGAGCGGGTTTACCAGAAAAAAGAGATAGAGAAAGCCAATAATCATCAGGGAAAGCGAGAAAATCAGGGCGTGTACCGGCCTGATTTTGCGGGCGGGGAGGGGACGTTTCACGGTCCGGATCATTTTTTTATCCAGATCTCGCTCGATAAACTGGTTATGTGCCGCAGTTCCGCCGGCGATCATCAGGGTACCAATGGCGGCATGTATAAAAAGGATCAGGGAAACATCACCACCCGAAGCCAGAAAAAAACCGACTCCCATACTCACTAAAACCAGAAGGGTGATTCCGGGTTTTGTGAGTGTCAGATAATCAGATAGGGTACTTTGTGCTTTTTGCAGAAAAAGGGGATTTTCAGGCGGAAATTTCATCACATTGGTTTCGGACAGCTTTTTAAAACAGATTCTCAAATTACAAAAAAATAAGCTATTTTTGGCTATTAAATTACTTATTACCCAACAGAATCATGTCCTGGAACTCCCTCTTCTCCCGGTTGAATCTATTTCAGAAAACGGCGCTGTTAACTATTGGTGTAACCTTTCTGCTCATTTTTATAGGTGGCCTGGTCCGTGCAACCGGTGCCGGACTGGGGTGTCCTGACTGGCCGAAGTGTTTCGGGCTCTGGATACCACCAATGACAGCGGCCGATCTGCCGTCCGGTTATGATCACGAATCGTTTAATGTGTTTAAAACCTGGATGGAGTATGTCAACAGGCTGTTTGGAGTCTTGGTCGGTTTCCTCATTCTGATGTCATTTATATTTTCGCTGAAGTATATCACACGTTCACCATCTGTATTTTTGGGAGCTGCAGCAGCATTGATTTTGGTTCTGTTTCAGGGCTGGCTCGGAGGACAGGTGGTGCTTGGCGGACTCGAAGGGTGGATGATTACGGTACATATGGTCACGGCACTGATCATTTTGATGGTGCTGGTGTGGACATTTTTCAGATCGGTCCGGGATCGTATCCGGTACGCAATGGATCCCGGTATCCGCCGGAAGCTAATTTCCGTATTGATGCTGCTGCTTTTGGCCATGTTGGTCCAGGTTGTTTTGGGCACACAGGTTCGGGAAGGTCTGGAGGCGGTAAAAGCGGGTTATCCGTTGCTGGATCGCGGAGAATGGATTGACCAGGTGGGGTTGGTAGATACCATCCACCGAAGTTTTTCATGGGTAACTCTCATTATGGCTCTTGTCTTTTTCTATCTGGTACGTCAGCATCAGCTTGGGCCATTTCTTCCCCTGCTGGCGATGTTGACGTTAACGGGAATTCTGCTGCAGGTTGTTGTCGGAATCGGACTTGTTTATCTTGATATTTTACCGGCTTTTCAGGTGATTCATCTCTGGATAGCAGCATTTGTAACCGTTGTGCCGTTTTTGGCACTGTTGTTTGTAATGAATGGGCGGAAAGGTATTTAGCGATAAACGGAATGGAATAATGACAATTACAGGATTTTCAAATCGTCGCGATCTGGTTACAAAGTTGGGGGAGATTAAAAAAAAGGGCGACAACTCCCCTGTTATCGTGTCACTTCCCGATGGTCAGGGAGACCTGGAAGTGTACCCGGCATCGTTGCGCAGAGGGGAGCGGGGCGGCTATTTTCTGGCCGGAAATTTTAATAACCGCAATGCACTTTTTGTGCTTGGGGCCTCTTCACTCAAGGCGATGGCACGCTATCCCGGGAGAGACATCGCCCGCTTTTCCGATTTTGTCATCCGGAAATGCCGGATAACACGGTCTGTTGCGCAGCAGTTGCGGGAGGATTTTCCTTTTTGTGCACCTGTTGGCCGTCAGAACGGGAATATCAGCATTGCTTTTGGTGATGTGTTGGGTTTGTCATGCAAGGCGCAAATGCTTGCATTTTCGGGGAAAGCTGATCTCATTTTTTCAAGGCAGTGCATTCGCCAGCTGAAGGAGCTTGAGTTTCAACCCGAAGATGCGATGGATGCCGTTACCTGGGCAATTTTTCAGGAAGGGTATGAAGATGGATTTGCAGCAGAGGCGTGTCAGCTATCGACACCGGAAGAGCTTGAGGAGATGCTGGATGCCGGGTTCACCCGCTTCTCAATTGAACCAGCGGAACGGTGCCCGTTTTGGTTGCGTGATGCTCCCAAGCATCGACTTCTCGAGGAGATGTTTGATCTGCCCTGGATTGAGCTGCGAGACAAGTTCGAATTGATGTTTCATCGCTATAAGGGAATGCGTATCGATCTGCCAGCTCCGGAAAAACCCGGGCAAGAGCCTGATAAGGAGCCGCTGGTCATCGCACCAAACGAACAGGAGGTGCTGGCAGCAATCCGTATTTTTATCGCCACCATTCATCAGATCGTGGCCATGGAAAATGTGCTTACCGCGAGGCACTGCCGGGATCAGGTCACCCTGGAGGTTTCATTTTCACGTTCAAAAGAAAATTTATCTGCGTTTGAGCACTTTTTTGTGATTAATGAGCTGCTCAGACACGATATACAGCCCGATTATATCGCACCCGGAGAAATTACCAGGGAGCACAGACTGGTTGCGTTTCATAATGGCGGTTACGGTCTTTCAGGACCTGCAGATAAAATCAGGCATATCTGGAAGGATGCCATTGCTATAAAGCAACATGGCGTATTTCCGGATATCAGCTATATTACGGCCATGAAATGCCTGGTTCACATCAATCCGGATATGTTCCGGACGGTCTGGGAAACTTCCAGAAACGGCCTGGAGGAGGCCCGGAAAGGGAAAGAGACCGATGTGAAAATCCAATATATTCCATCAGCGGCGGAGTTTTCGGATGACGAATTACCCGAATTATTTCAGAATGATCATACCGATGCTTTTTTGAAACTCACAAAAGGGGTCGTGATGACAGCCAGGGATGAGCAAGGAAACCGGTATCTCCGCCAGAGTATCTATGATTTCCTTCAGAAGCACGAATCCGAATATGTCAGAGCGCTGCTCACGGTTTATCATTCATGGGCCGGTGCATGGGAGCGTAAAATAAGGAAGCTGGAATCTGATCGTGTGAAGAAAGATTCGGTTTCATAAAATCAGGAAGGTGCCGATTGTAAGAATGGAGCATGATTCGGTTGCGTAAATAAGCCCGAGCTCCTGTGAAAGAGATACGGCCCTGCTATGCCACGGGGATAAATGTTGCAAAAAATCTTCGGCTTCCGGATTTGTTTCAGCAGACTTTTGGAATAATGCCAGAAGTAGGGGCCGTGGTTGTGATTCTCTGGCACATTTAAATAGTAACTAGCTGAAAGATTTCCAATGATCAGTGTATAGTAACCACTTTCGGTCACCGCTTCACCGGTATGTTCCGGGTAATACAGATGTTCTTCTGGTGTGATATAGAATGTAAGTGTGACGGTTTTGATCCCGGCGTTGACGATCGACTGGGACGGAAAGCGGTGAATTTCCTGAAACGATTGCCGGTAAATGATCAAGGGTTATGCGGAATCACGAATAAGGCAATATCAGAATGCCGTTAATCGGTTATCCGGAACTCTTTTTTCTGGTCGGCAACCAAGATACTGTAAGTGCCTTTCTCAAGGATTAGATCTCCGTTTTTATCAGGGTAGGAAACCTGGTCGGGAGTTATGACAAACTCAAGGGTTGCAGATTCCCCTGGTTTAAGGGGGATTTTCTCGAAGTGTTTCAGCTCTTTAACGGGACGGGTTATGCGTCCGACATGGGTAGAAGTAAACCATAGTACCGTTTCCAAACCTTCGGCCTGACCGGTATTTGATACCTTCACGGTAGCCACTATTCTTCCCCTTTCATCCATGGTATCTGCACTGAGTATCAGGTCGGTGTATTCGAAAGTTGTGTAACTCAAACCATATCCAAACGGAAACAGGGATGTCGTGCGGCTATCCTGGACAATCTGATTTGCCCTGGCCGGATCAAAAAAGTATAAATTGCTTTTTTTATGATTATAGGGCAGAAAATGGTTCGGTTCCATCGGATAGGAGATGGGCATTTTACCGGACGGGTTTATTTTTCCGCTGATAATATCGGCGATGGCACGGGCACCCTCAAAACCCGGAAGCCCGGCATATAGGATGGCCTCTGCATCATGCAGGATGTTGTTTATGAGGCGTGGACGTCCCTGGACCAGAACCAGGACAAGGGGGGTTGCTGACTGTGACAGGAGTTTGAACTCGTTAATTTGTTCACGGGGGAGATTGAGGTCGGTGATATTTCCTGCAAATTCACAGTAGGGCTCTTCTCCTCCCGCATAGACCAGGGCATCCAGGTCGTCCATCTTTTCAATAAAGGATTTTCGGGCTGATGCGGATGCGGTTTCTGGATCAGGGATATCATCCGGACCGAACAGCAGGACTGCCGCATCCGGAAACGCATCGGCCAGGGCGCTGTGGATGGTGTGCATGTCTTCCGGATTCTGTGACTCTGTACCACCTTGCCACGCAATAGTCCAACCCCCAGACAGATTTCGTTTACTGTTGGCAGATGGACCCAGGACACCGATTTTTGCAGGACCGGTAAGCGGAAGCACGTTGTGTTCATTTTTCAGCAAGATGATGGATTCTTGAGCGGCATTCAGCGCTTTTTGCCGATTTTCATCTCTGCCAATGCGGTCAAATCTGTCATCCCGCGGCAGGGGATGATCAAACAGTCCCAGGTCAAATTTTAGTTTGAGAATCCTGCGCACGGAATCGTCGATCCGCTCTTCCGGGATGCGGCCCTCCTTTACAAGTTCCAGAAGGGAGGTATTGAATTCAAGGTGGAGTGGAGTCATGCTCATGTCAATTCCGGCCATGACCGCGGCATAGGTTGCTTCCTTGAAGTTTTCGGCCGTATAATGGAAGTCAACCAGCTTTCCGATATCATCCCAGTCCGTAATTATAACCCCTTCAAATCCCATTTTTTCGCGAAGCAGTTCTGTCAACAGATCATAAGAAGCCGGGACTGGAACACCATTAACTTCACCGCTATTGGTCATGATGGTTTTCAGGCCCGCATCAACAGCTTTCTGGAATGACGGACGGTGAAACTCATGTATCTGCTGCATGGATAGATGGACGGGTGTTCGATCCCATCCCGAACGTGGGTCAGAATAGCCGAGAAAATGTTTGCCGGTGGCTGCCTGTCTGAATGGGATGGTATCTTCGTTGTTTTGCAGCCCGATGACATAAGCAGCACCCATGACACCAGCCATGAAAGGATCTTCACCATAGGTTTCCCACATTCGTGGCCAGAGCGGATTGACCCCCAGATCGAATATGGGAGCGAAGATCCAGTGATGACCCAGGTCGGCTGATTCCAGTGCCGTTATCCTCCCGGTGTTACGGGCGTGTTCGGGATTGAACGTTGCTGCCAAATTGAGGTTTTGCGGAAAAATGGTAGCTCCTTCGAGATAGCTGGCACCATGAATATGATCGATACCGTAAATAACAGGTATCCCAAGCCTTGTTTCTTCCACGGCGATTCGGGCAAGTTCATGCATATACTTATACCATGTGCCAGGCGGAACCGCCTCACCGTTTAAAAATGAACCGATGTGGTGGTTCAGAATCAGGTCCCGTGCTTTATCCGGATCGAGGATTACATCCTTTTGCTCCCCGGTCGTATTGATCATAGTGATGTCAAGCTGCGTCATTTGCCCGATTTTCTCGGTTAGCGACATTCGTGACAAGAGATCATCAATTCGATCGCTGGTGGGCAGATCCGCAATTTTATAGGGCAATTCTGTTTTATGCTTTTTATTCCGGAGAGTGTCGTTATCCGGCTTTGATTTGAAATATGTCATGTATGATGTCGGTAATAAGCTCCTTAGACCGCCGAGGAATAACTTTCGGTTTTCAAGGATAACCAAACCTAAAGGATAACCAAACTTCTTGTTTTGCTGATTCCAGACCGTTTAAAAAAAGTTACTCCACAAGTTTTTGTCGCTGCAAAAATGGGAAATAATTTGCTTTTATTCCACCCATCTTAGGAGCTTTTTTAATTCCAGATCGAACAGGTTATGCCATCTGTACGTTCGGTCATGCGTAGTAACCTTACGGTGGTTTCTGCGATGCATATACTTCCATATTCTGTCATAAAAGCTTTAAAAACGGCACTGGTAAGAGTTCTTTCGGGATTGACTTACGAGCGTGTACAGGGGGACAGAATCAGCACCACAGTTTTTCAGGCAGGATGGATACTGGATAAAAAGAATAGAAATGTTTTACATTTAGTAAAAATAATTTGCATAGTTTGCGTGTGAAATATAAATTAAAAATGCCTTCACGCTAATTTTTTTCGTTCGATTCCGGGTGAGGGCCGGTTTTTCATATACCCGTCTCATGATGAGGCTTTTTTGAACATCGAACGCATCTGCAATTATTGTCCATAGGCAAACCGTTGAGCCCGGCCAGTCATAGTAATGATGCCGAAGCGGTTTGGTCTGTCATGCCAAGTGATATCCCAAAAATGAAAAGTGTCATACAGGTTTTAATTTTCTGTTGCCTGTTTTTAAATCTGACTGGCACCAGCCTTGCTAATGATAATCTGGTAGAGGTTTCAGAAGGCCCGGATGGTTGGGTTCTGCTTGTTGACGGCGATTCCGTGATGGTCAAGGGGATGAATTGGGATTATTTCCCGGTCGGTACCAACTATGAATATGTTGTATGGGATGAGTCCGACGAATTTATCAGGAAAGCACTCGACTATGAGATGGGTTTATTGAAAGAGATCGGTGTCAATGCCATTCGGGTCTATACAGGCGTCCCTGCCCGATGGATTCAAAACAAACCAGCGGAAATGCTCGCCGGCAGCAATCGGAACTTACAATCATAAATAACTAATTCTGGAACACCTTGGATATCGAAACGATCACCCTCGAAAAAGAAACATGGTTCAAGATCACGAATAGCAATGAACTCCGTCCGTTTTTCATGAACGTGGTGAGCGACTCCAACCACTGGATGTTCATATCAAGCAATGGTGGTCTCTCGGCCGGACGTAAAAATAGCCAGTATGCCCTGTTTCCCTACTACACCGATGACAAAATCACGGAATTTGCGGACATAACCGGCAGCAAGTCGATCTTTCGGGTTGAGACCGGTGACGGGGTTCATGTATGGGAACCCTTTTCCGACCGCAATGAGGATACGTTTGACATCAGCCGGAATCTGTACAAGAATTTTCACGGCAACAAAGTCATGTTTGAAGAGATCAATCAGGATCTCGGACTTGTGTTCCGTTACCAGTGGAATTCGAGCAACCTGTATGGATTTATCCGGAAATCGGAACTAACCAATGTTTCCGATAACGAATACCGGATAACGCTGCTTGATGGGATCCAAAACATCATGCCACACGGGGTTGAACCCGATATGCAAAACGCATTCAGCAACCTGGTTGATGCCTACAAACGAAATGAACTCATCAATGATACCGGACTGGGCATCTACGCCCTGAGCGCTATCATCGTTGACAGGGCAGAACCAAGTGAAGCATTGAAAGCCAACGTGGCCTGGTCACTGGGTTTTGATCGTCCGAAGCATTTGGTCTCGTCTCTTCAGTTGGACAATTTCCGGAAGGGGAAGCCCGTCGGGGATGAGAAGGACATCAAGGGTGAAAAGGGGGCCTATTTCATTCACACGGATCTCCAATTAGGAAAAGAGGAGTCCCGGGAATGGAAGATCATTGCCAATGTAAACCAGAGCCATCCCGAAATCATTGCGCTGAACCAGGCAATCACAGAAAACGAGAAACTGGATCAGCTGGTCGAAACAGATATCGAAGAGGGAACCGCGAAATTAACCGAGCTTACATCGGGTGCCGATGCAACGCGAATGACCGCTGATCCCAGGAAAGATGCCCGCCACTATTCGAATGTGCTCTTCAATATCATGCGCGGCGGGACCTTTGATTTTAACTACCGGATAGAAAAAGGGGATCTCGTTTCCTATCTGTCCAACGCCAGCAAAGAGGTTGTCGGAAGGAATCAGGATTTTCTGGATGAGCTGAGTGATACATTGGATGCGCAGGATCTTTACAGACGACTGGACGATTGCGAGGATCCTGATATGTACCGGCTTTGCAAGGAGTACCTGCCGTTGAAATTCAGCCGGCGGCATGGTGATCCGAGCCGGCCCTGGAACCAATTCTCCATCAATACACACAGTGAGCTGGATGGGTCAAAGATTCTGGATTATCAGGGCAACTGGCGGGATCTGTTCCAGAATTGGGAAGCACTCGTCCATTCCTACCCGGATTTCATCGAGGGGATGATCTTCAAGTTTTTGAATGCCAGCACGTTCGATGGTTATAACCCCTATCGTGTCACCAAAGGTGGCTTTGACTGGGAGACCATTGAGCCGGACAACCCCTGGTCCTACATCGGTTATTGGGGAGACCACCAGATCGTCTACCTGTTGAAGTTCCTGGAGTTTTATCACAAATATCAGCCGGATGCGCTCGAGTCTTTGTTTGACAGTGATTATTTCGTGTACGCCAATGTGCCGTATCGCATCAAATCCTACATCGATATTGCTAAAGACCCGAAAAACACGATTGAATTTGATGCAGCACTGGACAGGACCATCCGCGAAAACAGAGCCGTGAAAGGAGCTGACGCCACACTGATCGGCAGCAACGCCGGTGAGATCCACCATGTCAATTTCATGGAAAAAATACTCGCAACGGTTCTGGCCAAGTTATCCAACTTTATTCCGGAAGGCGGTATCTGGATGAATACACAGCGTCCGGAGTGGAATGATGCCAATAATGCACTGGTGGGAAATGGGGTTTCCATGGTGACCCTCTATTATCTCAGACGCTTTTTGAAATTCTTTGAGGATCTGACCGCAGGTTCAAACGTTGATCAGGTCCGGGTTTCAGAGGAGCTCGGGGAGCTGTTCGATCGCATGGCGGAGGCACTCGGTGAGCATCTGGAATTGCTTGGCGACCGCATCGGCGACCGCAACCGCAAAAAAATAACCGATGCGCTCGGGCAGGCCGGAAGCGACTACAGAGCCAGGGTCTATGACCAGGGCTTCAGTGGAGATAAAAAACAAATCACAATGGACCGGATAACCGGTTTTATCGATACGGCCCTGAAATATCTTGAGCATTCCATTGAAGCCAACCGCAGGCCGGATCATCTCTACCATGCCTACAACATCATGAGTATGCATAAAGACGGCATTTCCATCTCTTATTTAAGTGAAATGCTTGAGGGTCAGGTTGCTGTGTTGAGTTCGGGATATCTCAAACCCGCGGAGGCCGCCAAACTGCTGGACGCCCTGCGGAGCAGCGATCTGTACCGGGAAGACCAGAACAGTTACACGCTTTATCCCAATAAAGAGCTGCCGCGTTTCCTTGAAAAAAACAACATCCCGGAAAGTTTGGTGAAGAAATCCCGGTTGCTTCATAAGCTTTTGGCCGACGGGAATTCCGCACTGGTTAACCAGGATGTGAAGGGCGGATACCACTTCAACGGTAATTTCAGGAATGCCGGCGATGTCAGAACGGCCCTGGGTGAACTGATGGATAGCGGCTATACCCAACTTGTTGAACAGGAAACGGACCTGATCCTGGAGATTTTTGAAGAGGTATTCAACCACAAGGCCTTTACGGGACGATCCGGCACCTTCTTCGCCTATGAGGGGCTGGGATCCATCTACTGGCACATGGTCTCCAAACTGCATCTGGCCGTCCAGGAGGTCTCCCTGGAGGCGATGTTGCAGGAGGAGCAGGATCCTGTTGTAAGGGCTCTGGCAACCCATTTTTATGAAATTGGCGAGGGTATTGGGATTCACAAGTCGCCCGCTGAGTACGGGGCGTTTCCGACCGATCCCTACTCCCACACACCGAGTCACCGGGGGGCGCAGCAGCCCGGCATGACCGGGCAGGTGAAAGAGGACATCCTGGTCAGCTTCGGCGAGCTTGGCGTTTTCATCGATCAGGGGCAATTGACCTTCAGTCCTCGTTTGTTGAAAAAGCGAGAATTTTCAACCGATGCCGGCAGCCTGGAGTTTGTGAATGTCAAACAGGAAAAGCAGCGCATTGCGCTTCCGGAAAAGGCACTCTGTTTCACGTATTGTCAGGTTCCGGTGGTGTACCAAATTACAGACGAGGATGCGGTGGAAATCACATTCTTTGATAATGGACCCAGGAAAATCAGCGGAAAGAAGCTGGATGATGAAACCAGCATGCAGGTATTTCGCAGAACGGCTGAAATCAGGGAGATCAGGGTTTCCCTGCGGGAAGCGAGTCTTATTAATTTTTGATTGACGTTTCGGCCATGAATAACATCAATAAAACTCTTTATCCGTTACTGATTCTGCTCCTGGCAGTGGTACTCATGATTTCCTGTACCCGGCAGGACCGCCATGATTTCTCCTCCATCCGGATTACAGCAGAGGAAATACTCGGAGATTCCGCATACCAGGCGATTTCCTTCGGCGCCTATCGTGAAACCACACGGGATATACAGCCGGATCTCCCTCAGTTGAGAGACGATGTGAAACTCCTGCATGCCATGGGTATTCGGTTGCTACGCACGTACAACGTGCACTATGATGAAGCGGCCAATCTGCTGAAAGTCATACGGGAGCTGAAGGAAGAGGATCCGGAATTTGAAATGTATCTCATGCTTGGGGCCTGGATCGATTGCAAAAATGCCTGGACGGATGAACCCGAGCGAATCCGCGATGAAGAAAGCGAGCGAAATGCCGGGGAAATAGCCCGGGCCGTTGAGCTGGCGCAACAGTATCCGGATATCGTAAAAATTATTGCGGTGGGCAATGAGGCGATGGTGCACTGGGCATGGGAGTATTACGTGGAGCCGGCGATCATCCTCCGGTGGGTCAATCATCTGCAGGATCTGAAACGGCAGGGAGCGTTGCCTGAAACACTCTGGATAACCAGTTCGGACAATTTTGCATCCTGGGGTGGTGGTGGCGAGGAATATCACAATGAGGATCTCAACGAGCTGATTCGCGCCGTCGATTTCATATCGATGCACACTTATCCCATGCACGACACGCATTACAATCCCGAATTCTGGGGTGTGCCCGAAGACGAAATGCACCTGGACGACATAGAAAAAATACACTCGGCCATGATCAGATCCCGGGATTACGCCATTGATCAGTACGAGAGCGTGGTTGCATATATGGAGAATCTCGGCGTCGATATACCGGTTCATGTCGGTGAAACCGGCTGGGCTACGGTATCGAATGAGGTCTACGGACCGGACGGATCCCGCGCCACGGATGAATACAAATCCGGCCTCTACCACGATCATATCCGGAACTGGTCCGACCGTGAAGGGATCACCGTCTTTTATTTTGAGGCCTTCGATGAGCCCTGGAAAGACACCGGAAATCCGCTCGGTTCCGAAAACCATTTCGGGCTGATCAATTTGCAGGCACAGGCCAAGTACCCGATCTGGGATCTGGTGGATGCCGGGGTGTTTGACGGGCTTACCCGTGACGGCATGCCGATCACGAAAACCTATGACGGCGACCTCGATTCACTGATGAAAGATGTACTGGTACCGCCCACCAAAGCTGAAATCCAGGCAAGGCGCAATTCCGAACAACAATAACATTCAGATTTATGTCAAACCAAACCACTCCCGCCAGATATAAAATACCTCTTCTTGAGAAGGCCGCATTCGGTTCAGGCCATCTTGTCAACAATCTGTTGCCGGGGGCCCTGGGGGTTTTTCAGTTTTTCCTGCTTACGGCATTTGGCATAGACCCGTTCCTGGCTGGTTTACTTGGTGGTCTGCCCAGATTATGGGATGCCATCACAGACCCCATCATGGGTTATATTACCGACAACACCCAATCACGGTACGGACGCAGGAAGCCGTATATTTTTCTCGGTGCCATTCTCAGTGGAACGCTGTTTATCCTGTTATGGCAGCTCGATCCCGACGGATCCCAGACCTATAATTTCTGGTACTTCCTCATTTTTTCGCTACTGTTCATAACGGGGAATACCATTTTCTCTACCCCGCTGATCGGTCTGGGGTATGAAATGACCCCTGACTACAAAGAACGGACCCGGCTCATGGGTTTTGCGCAAACCATCGGCCAGTTCGCATGGATGATTGTACCCTGGTTTTGGGTTATTATTGCCAATCCGGATCTGTTTGATACCCAGGCAGAGGGTGTGCATCAGCTGGCTGTTATCGTTGGAGCAGGCTGTATGT
Source organism: Balneolales bacterium (assembly GCA_007133875.1). Lineage (GTDB taxonomy): Bacteria > Bacteroidota > Rhodothermia > Balneolales > Natronogracilivirgulaceae > SLLW01. Next base: position 13,773 of record SLLW01000373.1, read on the forward strand.
TGATCGGAATTCTGCCCGGCTTGTTCTGCAAGGAGGTCGATCAGTCCCGTATCACGGGCAGGGCCGATCTCAATTTCAGGTCCATCCTGAAAAACTTTAAAGATCTGTTGTCGAAAATTGTTGAGGTTGCAAAAAACAAGCCTTTTGTCCGTCTTTGTGGTGCCACATTTCTGGTATTCAACGGTTTCCAGATGGTGGCATCATTTAGCTATTTCATCATCCTGTTCTACATATTCAATGGAGATTATGGCGATGCCGGTTCGTGGCCAGCCTGGTTTTCAACGATGAGTGCCGCCGCAACGGCGTTCCTGGTCATACCGGTGATTACGTGGATAGCAAACAAGATTGGAAAACGGAAT